>CAMTOT010000176.1 GCA_947074165.1 uncultured Bacteroidales bacterium | reverse complement strand
ATACGAGTTAATGAGCGGTGACTGGAGTTCAGACGTGTGCTCTTCCGATCTCAGGTGCTACAGAGAATGTCAGTGTTAATACAAATATTGAAGATATAAAATTCTGGAGCTGGGGATATGGATATCTTTATGATGTCTATACAATTATTAATATAGATGATAATCCTACCGACGTAGTAAGGACACGCACCGGTTTTCGCAAAACAGCCTTTCGCAATGGCATGGTTTATCTTAATGACCGCGTATTACAGCTGAAAGGATATGCCCAACGCACAAGCAATGAATGGCCATCTGTAGGTATGTCTGTGCCGGCATGGCTTAGCGATTATAGTAATAGACTAATCGTAGAAGGCAATGGAAATCTCGTTAGGTGGATGCACGTAACTCCATGGAAACAGGATATCGAATCTTGCGATAGGGTTGGTCTACTTCAGGCTATGCCTGCCGGTGACGCAGAAAAAGACGTGGATGGTCGTCAATGGGATGTCCGCGAGGAACTGATGCGAGACGCGATTATATATAACCGCAATAATCCGAGTATAATATTTTATGAATCGGGCAATGAATCAATCAGTGAGGAGCATATGGCGAGAATGAAGGCGATACGTGATGAGTACGATCCATACGGTGGTCGCGCTATCGGTTCTCGCGAGATGCTTGATAGTAAAATATCTGAATATGGCGGTGAGATGCTATATATAAATAAAAGCGGAGCGATACCGATGTGGGCAACAGAGTATTGTCGTGATGAAGCGCTGCGTAAATATTGGGACGAATATTCTTTTCCATATCATAAAGATGGAGAAGGCTCTTCTGAGTATCGCTCCACAGTTACAAATACTGTAAATAAAAAAAGTGACACAAGTGCATATAATCGCAATCAGGACTCTTTCGCAAAGGAGACTGTGATAAGATGGTTTGACTATTTCCGTCTTCGTCCCGGAACTGGCAGACGCGTTAGTTCAGGTGGTGTTAATATCGTTTTCTCAGACACAAATACACATTATCGCGGAGCCGAAAATTATAGGTGTAGTGGAGAGGTAGATGCTATGCGAATACCTAAAGATGCATTTTTTGCACATAAAGTTATGTGGGACGGATGGGTTGATATTGAAAATCACAGTACCCACATTATAGGACACTGGAACTATGAGCCGGATACAAGAAAAGATATAACCGTAGTCTCTACCGGGCAGCAGGTTGAACTTTTTATAAATGGTAAATCATGTGGCAAAGGTGATAGAAGCTATAATTTTCTGTTTACATTCAGTAATATAAAATGGGAGCCAGGCATATTGGAGGCTGTAAGCTATGATGCCGATGGTATGAAGCAGAGTGTACATCAGTTGAAAACAACAGGTGAGCCGACAAATATAAAGCTCTCTCTAATGCAGGCTCCCGATGGTTTTAAAGCCGACGGTGCAGATATAGCAATGATTGAAGTTGAGGTGACAGATAAAGACGGAAACAGAGTCCCGTTGGCAAATGATATGATAACTTTTGATTTGAATGGTCCGGCAGAATGGCGTGGCGGTATTGCGCAGGGTGAAAATAACTGTATATTATCAAAGAATCTTCCCGTTGAGTGTGGTGTCAACAGATTTTTTATCCGGTCCACAACTAAAAGCGGTAATATTTCACTCAAAGCTACAGCCAAAGATCTTAAATCAGCTTCATTGCGTCTCAAGTCAAAACCAGTAGCGACATCAAACGGATTGTCTTCTTATGTAAGTGCCGATTATTTGCCGGTCAATCTATCAAGAGGTGAAACGCCAGGTAGCTGCTCATTTAAAGAAGCAAGACGTACTATAAATATTATTGACGCTATTACAGAAACAAATAATGATAAGGCTATGTATAGCTTTGATGATAATGAGCTTTCTGAATGGGGTAATGACGGCAAATTAAATACAGGTTGGATTATTTATGAATTAGAACGCGATGCGTTAATATCTGAAATTGATATGAAACTTGCAGGATGGAGAATGCGTAGTTATCCTATTCGAATATTAATTGATGATAAGGAGGTTTTTAAAGGCGATACGCCCAAAAGTCTTGGTTATATAAATATCCCCTTTGAGCCTGTTGAAGGTAGGTTTGTTAAAATTGAACTTATTGGTATGAGCAAAGATAATGACGCCTTTGGCGGCATTGTTGAGGTGACTGGCAAGAAGGAAATTGACTTAAATAAAGATCCAAAAAATGCAAATAAAAAAGGTCAGTTGCGTATTGTAGAGATTGATGTTTATGAATCGGTAGAATAAGCCGCCTTTTGTTCTGCTTAGTTATATATCTTTCCCTTTTTTAATCTATTGCCACGCTCATGGCAGAGCTGTGACAAGTGCATGTCACTATTCTGCCACGTACATGTCACAGCTCTGCCATGTACGTGGCAATTAATTTATTAAAGAGCTTTTACATTTTCTATAATTATATTTTCAGTGTTTTGAACATTGCCTATTTCGTTATTTACTTTTTCTACAGTAATATTTTTCATAGTAATATCTCTTATAGGTTTTCTTTCATCACCCTTAAGGTCATAAATCATATTAGCTTCTTTACAACTTACATTTGTTATGCTGATGTTTTTTATGTCAGTTATGCTAGTTTCATAAGTTGGTACCGAATGTCTCCACTGGTAAAGTACATCCGTATCAACTTCAAGTACGGCAAGCATTGATCCTGCTTCAATATTATCCATATAGATGTTTTCAATATATCCGCCTCTGCGATGATTTGTTTTAAGAAAAAATAAACGATGCAGGTCATTCGGCGCTTTACAATCGTGCATGTATACATTGCGTACACCGCCCGACATCTCACTTCCAATGCCCAAAAGAACATGTCCTTTAAGCACGGTACAGTTTCTGACAACTATATTCTCACTTGGAGTGTTAAGTCTCCACGCGTCTTGATTGCGCCCTGATTTTATCACAACAGCATCATCGCCCTGATCAAATATACAATCTTCAACAAGGAAGTTACGTGTCATCTCAAGGTCTATACCGTCATTATTATGTCCATGCGCTCTTACATCAAGATTGCGGGCAATACCGTTTTCACTCATATAAATATGTATTGTCCAAAACGGGCTTTCTCTGATTTTGAAATCCTCAAGAACAATATTTTTACATCTGTTGAAATGTATCAGATGCGGTCGGAAATTATTTTCTCCTTCAGCCATCTGTCTTTCATCTACCGGTACATCTGTAGATGACATTGTATAAAGAGTTTTAGATGCATTCATGTGTGCTTCAGGACGGGCAAACCATTTTTTCCATGTACCCATCTGTGGCTTTAAAGTGCCTTTACCGCTAATAGCTATATTTTCACATTCATAGGCGTATAAAAGGGGAGAGTAGTTATAGCACTCCATACCTTCCCATGAAGTGAATACAGCAGGCAGATAGTCCTGAGGATTGTCAGTAAAGTTTAAAATGGCATTTTCCTCAAGATGAAGATTTACGTTGCTTTTAAAATGTATGGGTCCGGTTACCCATGTTCCAGCCGGAACAACAACTTTGCCTCCGCCTGCTTTATGACAAGCTTCAATAGCTTTTGCTATAGCCTTTGTATTGTCGAAATCTGCTTCCGATATAGCACCATATGAAGAGATATTAAAGCTTTTATCAGGGAGTCTGAACACTTTAATATCCGGCATTTCAAACGGAGCTTCAACGGAAATGGTGTCGTAAATCATTTCACTCTGTTGTTTGCAAGAGGTAAAGCATACTAATGCAAGAGCAATGAGTTTAGGTAATAATAGTTTTCCTTTCATAATAGTTTATTTGTTGTTTTACACAGTATTGGACTTGTGTTTTGTGTATTGCAAAGAAATAGGTTTGTTATTTTATAAATAATATACAATAGTTCAATTATTGGTAAAATAGTACGATGTAAATGATCAAGCGCGACATAATGAATTTATTAATCCATTATGTCGCGCTTGATTTCATTTATTCAAAATGATGGTCCGTAGTAAAAAATATACGGACCATCAGAATTTTATTAATTAAATATTTTATCGCTAATTATACTTCCATCAATGAAAGTTACCTTTCTTATTACAAAACCTTTAGTGTCTTGAGAGACTTCAGCACCTGTAAGATTATAGTAAATTACATTCTTGATCTCTTTTTGATTATTAGTGATATTATCAATGTCAGTATATGAAACAACTGAAATAATACCTTCTGATAGACGACTTTGATCCCATATAAGACCATCTTCCAACGAAGGATTAATTATCTCAAATTTACCTTCCACTGTTTTAGCGCAATTAAATATTTTAAACTTATCGCCTGCTTTTAATGGCTGGCTGCCCGTATTGTTTATATTTAGCGAAGTAGTCCCAAATATAAAAACAGATCCACCTGTATTTACAATATCAGATTGTTTGTTTAAACTGTTTAGATCAATATACATATCCCCGCTTGTTGTCATTGTCCCTTTGATTGTAATAGTTTCACACTTTTCATTATCAAGAGCTAATGACGCGTTGGGGCAAATAGTAAGGTTTCCACTCATTGTGCCATTTCCTCCAAATGAAGCTCTTTCAGAAACCATAACATCGCCAGAACCAGTTGCACTACCACCTGTATTAGCTATAAATAAAGCACCGGCACTTACGGTTGTCATACCGGAATAGGTGCTTTCTCCGGATAGAGTAAGTGTACCTGTCCCTTGCTTTGTAACCTTTGAAGTACCATCACTTGTAATGTTACCTGCAAATGAACAATCAGGATAGTTATTACCACCGATAAGCCATGTAATATTGCTGCCTCCCAGTTTAGACCCCTTAACTCCTGATAGAGAACCAAGTTTAACAGTCTTGCTTCCAGAGCTAATATGACTAACTGTGACTCCGGAGTTTATATTAAGAGTTGCTTTGCCGTAACCATAAGTATTGTTTATTCTGAAATCATAGCCCGTTACATTTATCAAACCTTCAAATTCCGACCAGTTGCCGTTAAGGTCAAGTCTTGAATAAGGAATATTTATATTGAATGTCCCTTTACCTGTAAGTTTTCCTTTTAATGTCCACCTACTTGGAGCTTTAAGAGTAGCTGTGGCACCCTCAGGCACTTCTATATTGAAGTCAGATACATGGTTGCTTACAAAAGATGATATATTATACATCTGTAGAGAACCGTTTTCAAAAACAATATCGGCATTTTGCAAAGAATGGAAGTTGGCCTGATATGAACCGAGAGCAAGCTCACCTGATTTGATAAATACATCTTTAAATGAAGTTTTACCCTGGATGTTGAGTGTGCCCAATCCGGTTACATCAAGCGATATATCATTTCCTGTTATATCACCACCTATCATAATACTTGTTGTTTTCAGAGGGTTATTAACCGTAAGTTTTCCTTCTACAAGCATATTTCTGTCTGTCGACATCTGTCCCGCTGTTTGTAATGTAGCGTTGCGCATTACCCAGTTTTCCGCGTCGGAAGAAGAAGCTCCGATAGAACTTGACATGCCTCCATTTTTGATTGATGCTGCTTCGAGTATACCATTAGATATTTCTATTTTGCCAAGGAACGTATTTTCCTCATTAAGCATAGACAGTTTACCGTTTCCTGTTTTTGTTAGTCCTCCGTTGCCGCTTATAACTCCTTCGCCACTAATTGAGAAATCAGAATCATTGGCAAAAGACAGTGAGCCTACGGGCATCATCTCATTTATGACAATATCTTTGTTTACCGCATTGTCTGTAAATGAAACCTCGTCGCCGGGAACGAATATTTCATTTGAAGAACCGCTTAAGAAATTCTCCGTTCTGAAGTCCCATATATTGTTTATGCTTCCTGTCCAAAGTACCGAACCGGACTTACGTGGCTCTTTTATTTCTATAGACAAGCTATTTGCCCCTATATTAACTTCGTAAGGTATACCTTCAAGACCTTTCACAATAAATGATTCTTCCGTGATATTTGTGGTTCCGGTGAAAGTGATAAGATTTATAATCCCTGCCTTTACACTGCTTCCGGGAATTATAACAATATAATTGTTGCTTCCATTTACAATAAAATCACCTTTTATATGCAGATTATCGCAATTCACTTCCGCATTTTGGTCAATGTCAAAGGCGATACAGTTTCTGCCCGGTAGTTCAAGATTGCCATTTATAGTCATTTGTCCAGGTTGATTGCCATATCCCGGTTCAATACGTCCTCCTTCAATATTTAAACCTTTTTCAAGGGTTACACTTCCGTTTAGATTAGCATTGCCGCTTAGTATCCCTCTTGCGTTAATCATAACCGGACTGTTTATCGTGCCGTTTACAGATA
>CAMTOT010000175.1 GCA_947074165.1 uncultured Bacteroidales bacterium | reverse complement strand
CCAGTACGTACACTCTTTACCGATGCTACGCTCTTCCGATCTCTAAAAGCGTGATTATATAATTCTTTATATAATCATCACATTTTCTCCCTTATCCTCCCAACTCTCCTACTAAACTCATCAACATCACCCTTAGCCGACCAGACATACCCAAGTACCGCGGCACCGCCAAATCCTAGTTCCCTGACTGTC
This sequence comes from uncultured Bacteroidales bacterium, assembly GCA_947074165.1. Classification (GTDB taxonomy): domain Bacteria; phylum Bacteroidota; class Bacteroidia; order Bacteroidales; family JAUNSR01; genus JAUNSR01. The sequence continues at coordinate 6,107 of CAMTOT010000175.1, read as the reverse complement.
GCTACATTATCAGCGGCGACACCACCGAGTGCCATCACCCTGTCATTAATAATACCACCCTCACCATAACGATGGAGCTCATCATAAGAAAAAGCGGAAGAATAGCCCTGTTTTGATATACTGTCAAAAATCGGACTAAGAAAAAAATAGTTATATCCGAAATCGGCTATATAAGACACAAGTTCCTTAATAGAATGACACGAGCGGCTCAGAGAATACATCTCATATCCACGTGGCAAAACAGGATTGCGCTTATTCAGATGAACACCCATAAGAGAATATTCAGCGCAAAGCTCAAAACAATCATGCAGCACAATACGATTATAATGCGATTTATCAATAAGATTAAGAAGATGCCTGATATCGCCGGCGGAAGCGCCTGGTTTACGAAGATGAAGGATATCAATACCACTTTTGAAAGCAAGATTTATCAACCCTGCCTCACCCTCAAAAAAGTCAGGGAGTGTAATAAGTATTAGTTTCATAGAAATAAATATCAGGCAAAGTCAATAATATTGGTCTGCATGTTGCGAAGGTCTATACTCCATAGTTTACCGCAAAGAGACTCGCCAAATCCGCAGATATACTTTATAACCTCATTCGCCTCAACTACACCCACTACACCCGGAGTCACCCCTATCACTCCCTTTGGTTGCGGCGGCATATCAAGCATGCCCTGCTCATCAGGATAAAGCATGCGGTACGAAAGCCCTTTCTTGTAATCAAACACGGATACCTGACCGTCAAAAGCGCAAATAGCACCATATACATACACCTTGCCAAGCTTTTCGCACATATCGCTTATCAGGTAACGGGTCTGATAGTTATCACATCCGTCCACGATAATATCATAATCTGACATTATTGACCCGGCATTATCCTCTGTCAGGCGGGTGCAGTAACACTCTATTGTGACCGAGCTGTTTAGCTTCTCCAATCTGCGTTTGGCACAAAGAGCCTTTGGCGTGCCAATTTCATTTTCTGTATAAAGTATCTGACGCTGCAGATTTGATTCACTCACATTGTCATCATCTATAAGCCCTATAGTGCCGACACCGGCCCCGGTCAGATAAATTGATACCGGCGAGCCTAGCCCGCCAACCCCAACTATCAGTACACGGGCTTTGAGCAGTTTATTCTGCCCTTGCTCTCCCACTTCCGGAAGCATGGTCTGTCGTATATATCTTTCCATATATAAAAGCAAATTTATAAAAGCCTTTGTCAAAAGTTTTTGCCACGCGCGTGGCACGGCTCTGACAAGCTCGTGGCACGGTCGTGTCATGTACGTGTCATTGCTGTGCCATGTACGTGGCAAAAACTTTTGACAGACTTTTTTATATTTTATACTAACAACAATTGTAAATAATAAATAGCAATAATGAACTATACTATTTAACTATTTTAATTCTGACGGAAGTCAAAACACTGATCCCAGTCTTTATAAACCGGTTCGCGGCCAAGCTTGCGCAATGCCGTATCGACTTCGGATGCTGTACGTTCGTCGCTCACATGAAACTGCTCTAATGCCTGAGGGTAAGTATAGTAACCACCCGGTTCTGTCTTGCTCTCAGCGCTCATGGTTGTCACTCCGAGGGTAGCCATATTATCGCGCACCTGCGGAGCTTCACGGGTTGAGTATGATATATCTACATCGTGGTCGAATATACGCATGGCAAAAGTAAGCTGCGCGAGCTGACGGTCTGTCATAACTACATTTGGCTGAAATCCGCTTTCAGATGGGCGCATACGCGGGAAGTTTACGCTGTATTTTGTTTTCCAGTATGTCTTCTGCAGATAGCGCAGATGGTGTGCCATCATTGTTACGTCGGTACGCCATTCCTCAAGTCCTATCAATACACCCATACCGATTTTATGTACTCCCGCCTGTCCCATACGGTCGAATCCGTTGAGTCTCCATTCAAATTTCGACTTCATGCCGCGCGGATGATATATATTGTAGTTGGCTTTGTTGTATGTCTCCTGAAAACAGATCACACCGTTTAGTCCGTGATCAACGAGTTCGGCATACTCTTCCGCCTTAAGCGGCATAACCTCAATTTGAAGATTGGAGAAATATGGTTTTGCCAGATCAAGAGCTTTTCCGATATATTTCACTCCGGCTGCTGCAGGATTCTCCCCGGTGACAAGCAAAAGATTTTCAAATGGAGCAAGTTTTTTTATCGCTTTATACTCATTTACAATCTCCTCTTCGGTGAGTATAGTACGCGCCATGGGATTATTATGATTGAATCCGCAATAGATGCAGGAGTTTGTACAAGAGTTGGTTATATACAGCGGTATAAACATTGAAATGGTTTTCCCGAATCTCTCCATCGTGTATTTCCGGCTCAGCTGTGCCATCACTTCAAGGTATGGTTCGGCCGCGGGCGAGATTAGTGCCTTGAAGTCTTCTACATCAAGACGATCTTTGGCAAGAGCGCGACGCACATCGGCATCGGTCTTGCTATAAATATCGTGGGTGGTTTGTTCCCACGATATTTTTTCAAGTTCTTCTGAAAACATTATATAATGTTTAAGATGTTAGTTGCAGTTTTTAAGGTCGCGCGATAGTTTCATAGCGCAGAAGTTTGGTCCGCACATAGTGCAGTACTCACCGTCAGAGTGACCTCCCGCTTTGAAGTATTCCATAGCTTTCTCAGGGTCAAGACTCAGGTTGAACTGGTCTTTCCAACGGAACTCATAACGTGCTTTCGACAGAGCATTGTCACGTACCGCCGCTCCGGGATGTCCTTTCGCAAGGTCGGCAGCGTGAGCCGCTATTTTATATGTCACTACACCTACTCTTACATCCTCTTTATCAGGCAATCCAAGATGCTCTTTCGGCGTTACGTAGCAAAGCATCGCGGTGCCTAACCAGCCTATCTGAGCCGCTCCGATAGCGGATGTGATATGGTCGTACGCAGGGGCAATGTCAGTCACAAGAGGCCCGAGTGTGTAAAACGGAGCACTGTGGCAAGCGGTTATCTGACGCTCCATATTCTCTTTGATTTTGTGCATTGGCACGTGACCCGGACCTTCGATAAATGCCTGTACGTTTTTATCCCACGCGCGCAATACAAGTTCGCCCATAGTATCAAGTTCGGCAAACTGCGCTTTATCGTTTGCGTCGTATGTAGAGCCCGGACGAAGTCCGTCGCCAAGAGATACTGCCACGTCATACTGTGCAAGAATATCGCAAATATCATCGAAATGCTCATAAAGGAAGCTTTCCTGATTATGCACTATACACCATTTCGACATGATACTACCGCCGCGACTCACAATTCCGCACAAACGGCTGTCGGCAAGGTGAACGTTATGACGACGGATACCACAGTGGATAGTGAAATAATCGACACCCTGCTCGCACTGTTCGATAAGTGTATCGCGGAATATCTCCCATGTCAGGTCTTCTACTCGTCCGTCAACCTTCTCCAATGCCTGATAAATAGGCACAGTACCTACCGGTACGGGACAGTTTCTTACAATCCACTCTCGAGTCTCATGTATATTATCTCCCGTAGAAAGATCCATTAGTGTATCACCGCCCCATTTGCAACTCCAAACAGCTTTTTCTACCTCTTCTTCGATACCCGAAGTTGTAGCTGAGTTGCCGATATTGGTATTGATTTTCACAAGAAAATTACGACCGATAATCATCGGTTCGGCTTCAGGGTGATTGATATTGGCAGGTATCACCGCGCGTCCCGCTGCAACTTCAGCTCGTACAAACTCCGGCGTGATATGAGTTTCAATACCCAGTTCACGACAATTCATATTCTCTCTTATAGCAACATATTCCATCTCAGGGGTGATAATGCCCTGTTTGGCATAATACATCTGTGTAATCTGCATACCATCTTTCGCTTTGTAAGGCAGTGTGATATGATCGAAGCGAAGATGGTCAAGCGAGCTGTCGTCACGACGCATGCGCCCATACTCAGAGCTGATATCCGTCAGTCTCTCTACATCACCGCGTTTTACGATCCACTCCTCACGCAAACGTGGCAATCCTTTCTCAAGATTTACCTCTACAGCCGGATCGCTAAATGCGCCACTGGTATCGTAAACGTAAACTGGTGCATTTTCATGTATCACTTTCTCTCCGTTTACAACTTCTACTGTAGGCATTAGTTTTACTTTTCTCATACCCACGCTGATTTCAGGGTGAAGAGTACCTTTTATATATACTTTCTCTGAATTCGGGAAAGATGTTTTCTCAATACCTTTTTTAATTTTTATATCTGATTTAGTCAATGTATCCATTTTTTGCTTTGTTGTTTATTTATATGTTTAGGAATGCTGTAAGAGGCGAACTTGCCTGCGCGGTAAAGCTTGTTGAGCCCAGACCAGCCTGATATGCCATACGACCTGCTTCAACACTTTTTCTGAATGCTTTTGCCATTGCTACGGGATCTCCCGCTACAGCTATAGCTGTATTGACAAGTACTGCCGAGGCGCCAAGTTCCATAGCTTCAGCCGCATGGCTCGGCGCACCGATACCTGCATCGACTACTACCGGCACGTTAGCCTGCTCGATAATTATTTTTAGAAACTCACGAGTCTGAAGTCCTTTGTTTGTACCTATTGGCGCGCCAAGAGGCATCACAGTCGCTGCTCCCGCTTCTTCCAGTTGTTTGCAAAGCACGGGGTCTGCCTGGCAGTAAGGAAGAACGACGAAACCAAGTTTCACAAGTTTCTCTGTCGCTTTCAATGTCTCTATTGAATCAGGCAGAAGATGACGCGGATCAGGATGTATCTCCAGTTTAAGCCAGTTTGTGCCAAATGCTTCACGAGCCATCATGGCTGCAAATACAGCCTCGTCAGCATCACGTACACCCGATGTGTTTGGCAAAAGCTGTATATGACTGTGATTAATATGTCTGAGCATATCGTCTTCAGTATTGTCAAGGTCAATTCGTTTCATCGCGACTGTCACCATTTCTGTCCCGGAAGCGATAATAGAATTTTCCATCAGGTCGTTGGAATCAAATTTGCCGGTGCCAAGAAACAATCTTGACGAGAACTCTTTGCCGGCTATAATAAGTTTGTCCATAATATTTTATATTGGCTTGTTGTTATTCATTATTGAGATTATAGTTTTTGTCTTTTCTACAGGATCGGCGGCATTGAGGATAGAACCCGAAAGCGCTATGCCTGACACTCCTGTAGAGCGTATATCTGCGATATCATCGGGTTCGATACCACCTATAGCGACAACGGGCACATCGTACCCCTCACTTTTAAGGCGTGCAATTATTTCTTTATAACCGTCGGTACCAAGCACGGGACTAAGATTTTTCTTTGTTGTAGTGAAGCGAAACGGGCCTACTCCCAGATAGTTTACTCCGGCACGGATATGGTAGATAGCCTGCTCTGAGGTATTGGCTGTACCACCGATTATCTTATCCGGACCAAGGATAGAGCGTGCTTTGTCTATCGGCATATCATTCATACCGAGATGAACACCGTCCAGATCAAGCTTTTTGACAAGAGCTACATTATCATCAAGCAGGAAAGTGGCTCCGTACTCACTGCAGATAGGTTTCAAAAGAGAGGCAACCTGCTCAATCTGTTCATCTGAGGCATCTTTCATGCGAAGTTGTATCCAGCGACATCCCCCTTCGAGTGCCATTACAGCCGAGTCGGCATAAGAATAGCGCTCATTAAAGTGTGTTATAAATTGTAACTGCATAACTCACCCTCCACAAGCTGCTTTGATAATTACTACATTATCGTTTTCGCTCAGGATAAATGTGCCCCAGTCTGCTTTGGTAACAAGTTTATTGTTGACCGCTACGGCAACACCTGCGGCAGGCAGCTGCATAGATTCTACTAAATCTGAAATACGTGATTGATTGTTGATATCGATCTCTTTGCTGTTTACTTTTATTACCATCCTTTTAAAGATTTAAAATGTACGGATGTAAAAACACAAAGAGTGATTTGAATGGAAAGAGTATGGCAACAATCCCTTCGGCAGTACTAACTACATCAGGTTCATAGGGTATAATCTCAGCCACTGAAGGCACCCCTTTGTTTTTTACGATTGCAAATTAAAGTAAAGCTATGTTTAAAAACAAGTAATTTGTAAAATAATTATTTTT
>CAMTOT010000174.1 GCA_947074165.1 uncultured Bacteroidales bacterium | reverse complement strand
GGAAACTCTTCTCTGGTGCGAACGTTTTCTTCAACGCCGCCAAAATTCATAATAGCCATTTTCTTTTATTTTAAATAGTTGTGAATAAACATTTACTTTTACAGCAGGATACTCCCTCGCTGTTTTTTATTTCTAATACATATTCCGATTCCGACAAGTCCTGTTTTAAGACACTTATCTCATCATCATATATTATCTCGTTAAGATATTGTATCTCGAATCTGCTGATTCGTTTATTGTCAAAATCCTCAAGCGTAAATCTGTCAATCATACGCTCTATATATCTTTTACTTGTCAGATGTCTGTTTACATCAAGATCACTTATGCGTATTTTATAAGTTTCGGGAGCAACATCTTCTATCTTCCCGATTCTTGACGGTACATCTATCGGGCATGGATAATCATACTTAAACTCCGCTATACCTTTATAAGTAGTAAGATCAACAGACTGACGTGTAGAAAAGTCTATTACAGACCAGATTGTACGCGCATATCCGAGTGTTTCTCCGTTTACATCGGTCAGTTTGAAATTTCTCGATGAAAAAACCCTGTTTATACCCTCTACCCAAGTCTCTACCTTTACTATCTCATCAACCTTCGGATAGCGGCTCATCTCCAAAGCAACTCTGGCCAAAACCCACGCCTGATTCTTTTTCTTTAAATCCTGATACCCGAAGCCTCTTGACTCAGCGTGTCGCGAAGCGGAATCTATAAGTATTTCTACAACCTTTGCCAAAGGCATTTCCGCCTGAGCGTTTACTTCGTTTGAATACACTTTATATTCAAGTATCCCTCTTAAATCCTCTCCCATTTCCGGTTGTTTTAATATCGCATTCAGTTAATACCAAATCGTAAGCAAAATAACAGAATAATCAGCAAAGCTGAAAGATATTTTTAATAAAATATTACATTTTGTTGTAATTTTAAATATCACAATCGCAAAGTAACTGCGATTCCTGTACGCGTCTCACCTCTTGTTCCTCTATATAGTTAGTCACATGCTCAACCTTGCATTTAGTCACGGCTATGCGACCTGAACGCACAAACTGAAGTACACCGTAAGGAGATAGCTCCTCAAACAACTGACCTGTTTCCTGACAATGACCGGTTTTTTCTATTACGACAAATGTTTTATTCATCTCAAGGATACGGGCATTATACTTTCTTATAAGCTTTTCAAACTTTCCCGATTCAAGGATAGCGTCAGTAGGAACTTTATATAGCGCCATCTCCTGATAAACAATCTCATCGTCTGTATAGTAGAAGGCTCTTATAACATCAATCCGTTTCTCTATCTGCTTTACAACCTTCTCGATCAACTCTTTAGAAGTACGGCAAGCTATTGTAAACTTATGCACCCCTTCTATAGCGGAAGAAGAAACTGAAAGACTCCATATATTAAGATTTCTTCTTGTAAAAATGATTGAGACCTGATTCAAAAGACCAACCTGGTTTTCTGAATATACTGTCACTGTATATAATGTATTTTCTTCCTGTTGCATACTCTGATTTGTATTTAGTATGTTATCAATACCACTCTGTTGTTGTAAGCATCATTTTAGAGATAGGTTTACCTCCCGGTATCATTGGGAATACCATTCCTTTCTCTACTACATCAACTTCCATTACATATGGTTCATCATCAGCAAGCATTTCTGAGATAGCATCAGATAGATCCTGTCTGCTTTTTACAAGTTTACCTTTTATCCCATAGGCGCTTGCCAGCTTCACAAAATCAGGGTTAAGCATTGCGGTATGAGAGTAGCGCTCATCAAAGAACAACTCCTGCCACTGTCTCACCATACCAAGCCAACTGTTGTTAAGTATTATGATCTTAACTCCGAGCTTTTCCTGCATAATAGTACCAAGTTCCTGGATTGTCATCTGTATACCTCCGTCGCCTGTAAAGAAACAAACCGTACGCTCAGGAGCACCAAGTTTAGCACCTATCGCGGCAGGCAAACCGTATCCCATAGTACCTAAACCGCCCGAAGTTATAAGACTTCTTGTTGATTTATACTTTGAATATCTTGCCCCCATCATCTGGTTTTGTCCTACATCGGTTACCACTATGGCATTATCGCCGCAAGCCGCAGATACGGCGGCTACAACTTCGCCCATATTAAGATAACCCTCCTCAGGTTTCGTTTCCGGAATAATCACTTTTTTATGCTCTATCGCATTAAGCTCATCAAATTCATCAGCCCATCTCTTATGCTCTTTATTTTCAAGCAGCGGAATAAGTCTTTCTATCACAGCCTTCGCGTCGCCGAGCACTCCAACCTCAGCCGGTATATTTTTACCTATCTCTGATGGGTCAATATCAACATGTATTATCTTAGCCTGAGTAGCGTATGTCGATGTATCACTCGTAACTCTGTCATCAAAGCGCATGCCTATAGCTATTATAACATCACTTTCATTAGTCTTCTTATTTGGACCAAGGTTACCGTGCATGCCAACCATACCTTTAAATAGTGGCATATCCGAAGGCAGCGAGCTAAGCCCGAGCAATGTGCATACAGCAGGTATGCCCGTTTTCTCCACCATCTCTTTAAGTTGCTCCTCGGCATGACTTAACTGAATCCCCTGACCAAACAATATCATAGGCTTTTTCGCCCCGTTTATAAGTTCGGCAGCTTTAGCTAATGCATTGTTATCAATAGATGGATAAGGTGTATAGCTTCTTATATAATCACATTTTTTATAATCAAAATCTACACTGCCTATCTGCGCGTTCTTTGTAAAATCAAGAACCACCGGACCCGGACGACCACTCTTTGCAATATAGAATGCCCTCGCTACAGCCCACGCTATATCTTCAGGTTTGCGTATCTGATAGCTCCACTTAGATATAGGCAGAGTTACACCTACTACGTCTGTTTCCTGAAAAGCATCTGTACCCAACAGTTGTGACGGGACCTGTCCCGTGATAACTACAAGGGGTGTTGAATCAATCATTGCATCGGCAACTCCGGTCAGCACATTTGTTGCTCCCGGTCCTGATGTAACAAGCACCACTCCCGGTTTTCCCGTGACACGCGCAAAACCCTGAGCCGCATGTACCGCGCCCTGCTCGTGTCTTACCAACACGTTTTTAATCCTATCTTTATAGTCATACAAAGCATCGAAAACAGGCATTATCTGCCCTCCTGGATATCCAAAAATATCCTTCACACCCTCAGCTATAAGGGATTCTATCAATGCCTGCGATCCTGTCATTTTACTCATAACATAACAGTTAAGTTGTTAAATAATTCTCACCGCACCTTTATCAGCCGAACTGACCATCATTGCGTAAGCCTTTAGAGCTTTTGATATTTCACGCTCTCTGTTTTTAGGAGTAAACGCTTTATCGCCTCTCTCCATCTCTTTATCTCTGCGAAGTTGCAACTCCTCATCGCTAACAAGCACATTGATAGAACGGTTCACTATATCAATTTCTATTATATCATTATCTTTAATCAAAGCGATATTACCTCCGGCCGCTGCTTCAGGTGATATGTGCCCTATCGACAATCCAGAAGTCCCTCCTGAGAAACGACCGTCTGTTATAAGCGCGCACTCTTTTCCAAGATGTCTTGATTTTATATATGACGTAGGATAAAGCATCTCCTGCATGCCGGGACCACCTTTCGGCCCCTCATATATAATCACGACCACATCCCCTGAGTTTACTTTACCGTTAAGGATACCATCACATGCATCTTCTTGTGATTCAAAGACTCTGGCTTGACCTTTAAAATGGAAAATAGAAGGATCTACTCCTGCTGTTTTCACCACACATCCGTCAATTGCGATATTGCCTCTCAATACGGCAAGTCCGCCATCTTTTACATAAGCATGTTCAAAGTCGCGTATACACCCCTCTGCTCTGTCTGCGTCGAGAGTATCATATTTACAGTCTTGAGAACCAAGCTCCAGATTAAACTTATTCGCCGGAGCTGAATACCATAATTCTTTCGCCTCATCACACAGATGTTCGCTCGTCAGACTAAATTTAGCAATCGCCTCTCCAAGTGTATGACCGTCTGCACGACATACATTTTCATATACAAGTCCCTCTTTGGAAAGTTCTCCCATTATTGAAAGAATACCTCCGGCACGATTTACATCCTGAATATGATATTTCTGTGTATTTGGCGCCACTTTGCATAAACAAGGTGTTTTAAGCGACAATCGGTGAATATCCTCCATTGTAAAATCTACACCTGCTTCCTGTGCAATAGCCAAAAGGTGCAGAATAGTGTTTGTCGATCCACCCATCGCTATATCAAGAGTCATAGAGTTAAGAAAAGACTCCTTCGTAGCTATACTGCGTGGTAATACGGAATCATCTCCGTCTTTATAATATTTATAGGCATTTTCAACAATTTGAGCAGCTGCTTTTTCAAACAGTTTAGTGCGGTTTTTATGAGTCGCAAGTATAGTTCCGTTACCCGGAAGCGCAAGCCCCAAAACCTCGTTAAGACAGTTCATAGAGTTGGCTGTAAACATACCCGAACAACTTCCGCATGTCGGACATGCTGCATTCTCTATTTCAGATACGGTTTTATCGTCAACACTCTTGTCCGCACCTTTTATCATAGCGTCAATAAGATCAAGCTTCTGACCTTTCCATTCTCCGGCTTCCATCGGACCACCCGAAACAAACACCGCGGGAATATTAAGACGCATAGCAGCCATAAGCATACCCGGTGTAATTTTATCACAATTACTTATGCAAATCATTGCATCTGCTTTATGAGCATTTACCATATACTCTACGCTGTCTGCGATTAGGTCTCTTGAGGGTAAAGAATAAAGCATACCATTGTGCCCCATCGCTATTCCGTCATCAATAGCTATCGTATTAAATTCAGCGGCGAAACAGCCGAGTTTTTCAATCTCAGCTTTTACCATCTGACCTATATTATGAAGATGAGTGTGTCCCGGTACAAACTGGGTAAAAGAGTTCACAATTGCGATTATCGGTTTTCCCATCATTTCCGGCTTCATGCCGTTGGCGCGCCATAGAGCTCTTGCCCCGGCCATGCGTCGTCCCTCTGTGCTCTGAGCACTTCTCAAATTGTTTTTCATAACCCTATATAAAGAAATGAGCCTTACCAAAATATGGAAAGGCTCATTTATATTTTTAATAACAATTAAATCATATAATGTATAGTATATGTACAGCCTTTCTTAAATCATCCCCACCACGACGAGAATAATTGAAGAAATAGCCAGTACTATAATATTTACATTAGATGTAATCATTGCTTATTTTTGTTTGTTTTAATTATGCCACAAATTTAATACTGATTTTGGATAATGCAAACAATTTTACAATAAATTCACGCCAACTGTTACAATTTATTACTTTATCTAATTACAAAGTTACAATTAAACAGCAACATCCGCTTATTAGTTTTATTTCTTAACAAGCTCAAGCGCTTCCAGAGGTTTGTCTGTTGTTATATAATCCGCTTTAAGATCAATAAGCTTTTTCATAACATCAAGATTATTGACAGTCCACACATTTACAGTCATTCCTTCATTTTGAGCTTCAGATATCCACTCCGGATACTTATCAAATGCTTTATAATGATAGTCTATACCGGTCATTCCAAGCTTACCCACATCTACAGGCGACATATCACTCATAAGATAAGCAATCTGCGAGTCAGGGCTCTTCTTTACAAGCTGCCTGCATATATTCATACTAAATGATATATATTCAACCTGATTTTCAATCCCCATACTTTTTACCATATTAACTATTGTTTCAACAGCTCTATTCTCGTTTTCTGTGCTTTTATGAGGCTTTATCTCTAATATAAGCTGGGTAGACGGATATTTTTTACCCTCTTCAAGATAAGATTGAAGAGTGGGTAGTATCTCTCCGTTACTTAGTGTAAATGAAGATATTGATGAATAAGGAGACTGCTCAATTATTACACCATTGATATCATCATCATGATTTACCACCGGCACTCCGTCGCTTGTTATTAAAACATCAAACTCCGATCCGTATACACCTGCCTCAGCCGCTTTGACAAGAGCCGTAATTGAATTTTGGGCGGATCCCTCACAATCCCAGAATCCCCTGTGTGCTATCACTTTTGTCTGCGCCGTAGAAGTCGCTACAGCGCATGTCATTGCCGCTGTCATTATTATATTCTTTAAATTAATCATATATCTAAGTTTTTATTATCAGAAACCGTATCTCAGTCCGATTTGTACCTGATAAGGATTTCCGTTTTTATTTGACACTCCCGTAGTCGATTTTACATTATAAACATATTGTTTGCTATTTTGATCAAACTCTTTAAT
>CAMTOT010000173.1 GCA_947074165.1 uncultured Bacteroidales bacterium | reverse complement strand
GCTTATATTTGCACTGTGTTTTTCATGGTATTAGATTTAAGGTTAAGAGAAGTGGTTGTCGCGAGGACAGCCCCTTTTTGTTTTAACCCTATATGAACTTTTATTGCTAAAACTGTAAAAACATATCAACGAATCCTATCTTAAATTCATTCTACGAATATTCATATTCTAAATCATATTCAAATATTAGTAAAAGACAGCCAATACCGGCTCTGTTTCTTCCCCTCAGAACAATGCGGAAATTAAAATGAATGGAGTATATCCAATACCTTTTCATGAATATCCCAACCAATACTATATATGAATCAACGGTTGCCGGAAAGTGCAACCGCTGATTCCGACTTGGGAATCCGTTGATTCCAAAGTCGGAAACGCCCGTTGCCGATATCGGCAACCGCCGTTGCACATATAGGTTTAGTTAGGGTATTTTTGATTGACCTTCAATGAATATATGTAGAAGGGGTAATAACATAAAAAAGGCTGTCAAAACATTTTATTGTTAGACAGCCTCTCAATTTTATATTAAGTTCTGTATGTGTTTATAAGAATTAATCCCCTTGATATGACTTTTGTGTCTGTAAATTAGTGTTTTATGAGGCTTGCCCCTTTCTGATGAACTTATTTATTTTTTTTATTAATATCCCAGAGAATACAGGTTTGGCTATATAGTCATCAAAGCCACTATTAAGTACATTTCTTTTTTCTGACTCAAAAGCATTTGCGGTCACAGCTATAATAGGCATGTTTGCATCTTCAAGCTTAATCAGTCTCGTAGCTTCTATACCATCCATTTTGGGCATTTTGATATCCATCAGAATAAGGTCGGGTTTATGTTTACGATACATCTCTATAGTTTCCACACCATCTTTAGCTCTCATAATATTGTATTTACCTTTGAGCATAACCTGGAGTAGTTTATAATTGCTGAAAATATCTTCCGCTATAAGTATAGTCTGAAGGCTTTCACTATCAGTATTTGCCGTCGGCTTGGATATTTCTTGTTTTTCTATTTTATCTATCTGTTTCTCGATAGTGCTGTCTATGATATATTCGCTTGAACTTTTCTGTTGTTTAAAACCAGTAGGAATAGTAAAGTAGAATGTAGAACCTTTATTAATATCTGATTTTACATCAATCTTACCACCAAAACATTCTACCAGCATTTTACTAATAGATAATTCTAAGCCTGCTTTTTGAGCTATACCGTCTGTTTTTGCAAATCGCTCGAAAATATGAGGAATTTCCTCAGGCTTAAGCCCGCGTCCTGTATCAGTGACGTAAAAATATAATGAATTATCTCTTTTTAATCTATAGCCAAACTCTATACGCCCAACTTCGGTAGATTTAATAGCATTATTAATGAGGTTTGTTATGACCTGCATAAGGCGCTCTCTATCAATATATATATTGCATTCTGGTAGCCTGTCTTCAAAACTAAGACTTATGGAATTGTCAGGAAGTCGAAATTTGGAAAGTTGCTCTATCTCAAACATCATTTGATTAATGTCTACGTTTGAGTATTCCAGATTGAACGTATTGGTTTCAATCTTAGATATATCAATTATGTCTCCTATGAGTTTTAGGAGCATATTTGTGTTGCTGTTTATTATGTTTATATAGCTCTGCTTTTCTTTCTCTTCGTTTGTGTATTGCAACATATTAGAGAACCCTACTATGGCGTTGAGTGGAGTTCTTATCTCGTGACTGATATTTGTGATGAAGTTTGATTTTTGGAAGCTTAATTTTTGAGCATTGTTTCTCTCTTTTATTAAGTCTGCTTCATTGTCTTTAGAGTCAGAGATGTCAATATTCATTTCAGTTGCTTCAAATACATCTGAAGATATTTCATCTACTATAATGAATACTCTTATCCATTTTGTCTTTCCCAAGGGCGAAATAATCCGAACCTGAATATCTAGTTTTTTATCGCCTCCACGTGTTGAATTAAAGTAAAATGAAAGAATCAAATCCCTGTCTTGCGGGTGTACTTTATTATAAACTAAAGCAACATTGGAAATCTCATCTGTCTGTGTTTCTTCAAGATTCTTAAACCAGGTTTCGGTTGCATAACCGTCAAGTGTTTTTGGATTAAATTTCGCATAACCTGTTTTGGCAAATTCTCCTATTGATGAAAATAGATGCATAAAATCTTCAAACTGTTTTGTATTACTTAGTGATTATGTGGAATTTGTTGTGCTCATAGATTTTTTTTTTGACCTTCTTATGACCTAGGTTATGATTTAAATAGAAACAGTATAAAGTGAAGTAAATCTCTTTTAACTGTTTTTTGTTTATAAAGGTATTTGTTTGCAAAAATAATATTAATGCTTATAGATTTCAAATGTTTTTTATAAAAATCTGATGTTTTGTAATATAATGTTAATATGTATGGGATTTAAGTCAATATTAGACATTATTCTTAATAAGGATATGGTATCGTTATTAATCTTTAAATTATAAAACATATATATTGTAACATAATAAATGCTTGTATTAACAAATATTAACTACAAGTACTTATTGTATGTTTTACGATAAAGGTAATAGGTCAGAATTGTATGTTTTAAAAGCAGTTTGATACTGTTTATAGTACAATAAGAGTGCGGGCTTATTGTACTTTTTACATCTTGTCGGAATTAGGTGTTCTCAAAAAGTGCCAATCAGCATATTCCAAGGGCTTTTTTCTAAGAAAATATTAAATACATTTGCTGCTGTTAAACAAAATAACCATGGAGAATAATAATAGTTTTTACCCTCATTTATCAGTAGATTGTGTCCTTTTGGGATTTGACGGAAGCGAAATAAAAGTTTTGCTTGTAGAGCGTACAAATTCCCCCAAAGGTGCTGATCTTAATGATATGAAGCTTCCTGGTCGTTTGATTTACGAAAATGAAGATCTGGATGAAGCTGCCAACTCAGTATTAAAGGAATTAACGGGTTTGAGTAATTTATATTTAAGTCAGTTTCGCACATTTGGTTCTCCGACAAGAACATCAAATCCGCGAGATGTTATGTGGCTTGAGAATGCCGTAAAGTTAAAAATAGGGCGTCTTGTCACTGTGGCTTATATGTCGATGATTAAGATTACTGATAAGATAAATAATATATCACCCAATTATCAGGCAAAGTGGGTGTCATTAAAAGATGTACCTGAGCTTGCCTTCGACCATAATGTCCTTATAGAGGTCGCTTTGAAGGAGGTGCAGAAGTCAATAAAAAGTGAACCGATAATATTGTTTAATTTTCTCCCGGTGAAATTTACGGCACTCCAGCTAAGGTCTATATATGAGCAGGTTTTCAATAAAAAATTTGATGTGAGAAATTTTCATAAAAAGATGTCATCAATGCCTTATGTAGTGGCAACTGATGAACTGGAGGCGAATGTAGCTCACCGCGCGGCAAGACTTTATCGTTTTGATAAGAAAAAATATAATAACTATTAATCCATAAAAAACAATGTATTTATTAGGTTACGATATAGGCAGTTCTTCAGTTAAGGCCTCTTTGGTTTGCGCTGAAACAGGTAAGTGTATAGCTTCTGATTTTTTTCCGAAACAGGAGATGCATATTATAGCTCATAAAGCCGGTTGGGCTGAGCAGGATCCTCAGGGATGGTTTGATAATCTTAAACTTGCTACAGATTCGATTTTCGCTAAAGCCGGTGTAACCGGACATGAGGTGGCAGCTATTGGGATATCTTATCAGATGCACGGACTCGTAGTTGTCGATAAAGATCAGCAGCCTCTTCGTCCTGCTATTATATGGTGTGATTCAAGAGCCGTGCCTTACGGTCAGAAAGCTTTTGAAAATCTTGGCGCTGACTATTGCCTGCCGCATCTGCTTAATTCTCCGGGTAACTTTACAGCGTGTAAACTTGCGTGGATTAAAAATAATGAACCTGAATTATACGCTAAAATAGATAAGATTATGCTGCCGGGCGATTATATCGCTATGAAGCTTACAGGTGTAATCTCTACTACAGTGTCAGGATTATCTGAGGGTATATTCTGGGATTTTAAAAACAATGAAGTTTCTCCTGAACTATTGCTTGAACTTGGCATTGAACATGAGAAAATAGCCGATATAGTTCCAACATTTGGAGTCCAATCTAGGGTTTCGGCTCAGGCTGCAACGCTTTTAGGTCTTAAAGAAGGAACTCCGGTTTCTTATCGCGCGGGTGATCAGCCTAATAATGCTCTTTCTCTTAATGTGCTTGAACCGGGTGAGATTGCTTCTACAGCAGGTACTTCTGGTGTAGTTTACGGAGTGCTTGGGTCGGTGAATTATGATCCTAAATCTCGTGTTAATACATTCGCTCACGTTAATCATACTGAAGAAAATCCTCGTCTTGGAGTGCTGCTTTGCATTAACGGTACAGGAATCTTAAACTCATGGGTTAAGAAAAATATTGTACCTGAAGGTATATCATACGCTGAAATGAATGAAATGGCTGCTCAGGCTCCAATCGGCTCGGCGGGTATTTCAATTATTCCTTTTGGTAATGGCGCAGAACGAGTACTTCAAAATGAAGAAGTAAATGCTTCGATACATGGTATTAGCTTTAATATACATAACAGAAATCATATCATACGTGCCGCTCAGGAAGGTATAGTATTTTCTTTCGCTTACGGAATGGAAATTATGAATCAGATGGGCATGGACATTAAAAAGATTAAAGCCGGAAAAGCAAACATGTTTTTGAGTCCGATTTTTGCACAGACACTTGCATCTGTTACAGGTGCTACAATCGAACTGTATGATACTGACGGATCTGTCGGCGCGGCTAAAGGAGCCGGTATAGGGGCTGGTATTTATAAAGATTCGACAGAGGCTTTTGCTTCCCTTGAAAAATTAGCTGTAATCGAACCTGATAAAGAGAACGAGGCTGCATATAAAGAGGCGTACAGCAGATGGAAATCTCTGCTGGAGGCTTAATGAAACAAAAAAATAAATTATTAACTATATAAAATCTTATTACAATGGCTAAAGAATATTTCGCAGGAATTGAGAAAATCAAATTTGAAGGCAAAGAGTCTAAAAACCCAATGGCTTTCCGCTATTATGACGCAGAAAAAGTAGTTTTCGGAAAGAAAATGAAAGACTGGTTTAAATTCTCTATGGCATGGTGGCATACTCTATGTGCTGAAGGTGGCGACCAGTTTGGTGGTGGTACTATCAACCGTGAGTGGAATGCTTCAAATGATGTTCTTCAGGCTGCTAAAGATAAAATGGATGCAGGTTTTGAGTTCATGCAGAAAATTGGTATCGAATATTACTGTTTCCATGATACAGACCTTATCGATGAGGCTGCTTCTCTTGAAGAATATGAGGCTAATTTGAAAGCTATCGTTGCTTACGCTAAAGAAAAACAGGCAGCTACAGGTATTAAACTTCTTTGGGGTACTGCAAATGTATTCGGTAACAAACGTTACATGAACGGTGCAGCTACAAACCCTAATTTTGATACAGTTGCTTACGCTGCAGCACAGATTAAAAATGCTATCGATGCTACTATAGAACTTGGCGGTCAGAATTATGTATTCTGGGGCGGACGTGAAGGTTATCAGTCTCTTCTTAATACAAATATGAAACGTGAGAAAGAGCATCTTGCTATGATGCTTACTATCGCTCGTGATTATGCGCGCAGCAAAGGTTTTACAGGTAATTTCCTTATTGAGCCAAAACCAATGGAACCAATGAAACATCAGTATGATGTGGATACTGAGACTGTAATCGGTTTCCTTAAATCTCACGGTTTGGAAAATGATTTCAAAGTAAATATCGAAGTAAACCACGCTACACTTGCCGGACATACATTCGAACACGAACTACAATGCGCTGTAGATAACAATATGCTTGGATCTATTGACGCTAACCGCGGTGACGCTCAAAACGGATGGGATACAGACCAGTTCCCGGTAGATTCATATGAACTGACTCAGGCTATGCTTGTAATCCTTAAAGGAGGTGGCATCCAGGGTGGCGGAACAAACTTCGACGCTAAGATCCGTCGTAACTCTACAGATCTAAATGATTTGTTTATTGCTCATATCGCCGGAATGGACGCATTCGCTCGCGCTCTTGAGTCAGCGGCAGGTATCCTTGAGGAGTCTCCGATTCCTTCTATGGTAGCTGAACGTTACGCTTCTTTTGACGCCGGTAAAGGTCAGGAGTTCGAACAGGGTAAACTTTCACTTGTTGATCTTCGTAACTATGCAGCAGCTAATGGCGAACCAAAACAGGTGAGCGGTAAACAGGAACTTTACGAAGCTATCGTAAATATGTACTGTTAATTAATGATAAAGACACGTTAGATATATAATTAAGTACTGGGGATATACGTTGAAAAAAGTATGTCTTCAGTACTTGTTATAATTAAAAACTACTAAAAAACTACTAA
>CAMTOT010000172.1 GCA_947074165.1 uncultured Bacteroidales bacterium | reverse complement strand
GTTTCTTCGCGAAGAAGACGAGCAGCAAGGTTACCGTGACCGATACCTACTTTACGATCGTCAGCTACAGATCCTGCGATACAGAATGCCTGTAGACCTTCACCGATTGCCTCAGCAGCGTCAGCAGCGTTTACGCATCCTTTTTTGATTGCGATAGCAGCACCAACAACGTAAGCCCATTTCGCGTTCTCGAAACAGATTGGCTGAGTTTCTTCACATGTTTTATATGGATCGATACCTTTAGCGTCGCAGATTGCTTTTGCCTCGTCGATATCTTTGATACCGTAGCTGTTCAACACTGCGTTGATTTGCGCGATACGGCGATCGTAACTTTCAAATAAAGCCATAGTATTTTAAGTTTTTATTTTTTTGTTTCTTGTTTTTGATTGTAACGATGATTTTATAATCAAGCCGACAGTAATTGTCCGGGTCAGTATTGACTTCGGATTACTTTTTCATGTTCTTATTGACAAACATCATCGCTATAATGAAGTTAAAAACGATCATAGCTCCTCCTATTCCGAATAGTACAGACTTCATCGGCATCTCGTTAATCCAATAATATGAAGCTAACGAGCCGCATATGGCGATACACACCAGAATCAACACTTTTAGGATAAGCAGAATGCGTTTTTTATTCATGACGAGGGTTGATATATCTTACCGCGTCGTTGAAACGGCCATAAGTACCTTTTGCTTTTTCAAGAGCTTCTTCAGCAGCTACACCTTTAGTTACTGATTCCATGAATTTACCAAGGTGTACGAATTCGTATCCGATAACTTCGTCGTCAGCATCAAGAGCCATACGTGTACAGTATCCTTCTGCCATCTCAAGGTAACGAGTTCCTTTTACTTTTGTTCCGTACATTGTACCTACCTGTGAACGTAGTCCTTTACCAAGATCTTCAAGACCTGCACCGATTGGAAGACCGCCTTCTGAGAAAGCAGACTGTGTACGTCCGTAAGCAATCTGTAGGAATAGTTCGCGCATCGCTGTATTGATAGCGTCGCATACAAGGTCTGTATTTAGCGCTTCAAGAAGAGTTTTTCCCGGAAGGATTTCTGATGCCATAGCAGCAGAGTGAGTCATACCAGAGCAACCGATAGTCTCAACTAATGCTTCTTCGATAATACCATTCTTTACGTTTAGAGTTAGTTTACAAGCACCCTGCTGAGGAGCACACCAACCCACACCGTGAGTCAAACCAGAGATATCTGTAATCTGTGTAGATCTTACCCAATTTCCTTCTTGCGGAATCGGAGCGCATCCGTGGTTAGCGCCTTTTTTTACAACACACATGTGTTCTACTTCGTGTGAATAAATCATAATTCGCTGTTTTGATTATAAGTGATGAAAAAATTTTAACTTTTTCTTTGTTTAAATGTGGTGCAAAGGTATAATTTTAATTCTTTATTGCAACCTTTTTAATGTCCCTAATACTTTGATTTTTGATAGGAAAAGTTCCTTTTTTTGTTGTGAGTTTTCAAATATATTTACTTAAATTTAGAACAACCGATAACACTATTTATTTTATTTATTAAATTTAAATTCTGTTTTTGATTTATAAAATAATTTATTAAACTTTGCAAACGTTTCTTTGTTTAATGTACTTCAGTAAACAAATCAAAGACACTCATACGTAGGTAGTAACTATTTATTAAATATCTTAAAATCTTTTTTTCAATGGAAAAAAGCGCATTACAGGCTGCGCGCGCAGCATATCAACCAAAACTTCCGAAAGCTCTTCGCGGAGCCGTTTCGGTGAAAGAAGGTGCAGCTACTGAATCAGTAGCAGACCAGGCAGCTATCGCCGAACTATTCCCGAATACTTACGGGATGCCGTCTCTAACTTTTGTTGAAGCTGATTCGAAAGAAGCTAAGCCTGTTATGAATGCAGGTGTTATACTTTCAGGCGGGCAGGCTCCGGGCGGACACAATGTTATCGCTGGGCTTTTTGACGGTTTGAAATCATTGAATCCGGAAAACAAACTTTACGGTTTTCTTCTTGGTCCGGGTGGTCTTGTTGATCATAAATATATCGAAATAACTGCGGAGCTTGTAGATGAGTATCGCAATACGGGTGGTTTTGATATTATCGGTTCGGGACGTACTAAACTGGAATCTAAAGAGCAGTTTGATAAAGGTCTTGAGATACTTAAAGAGCTTGATATTAAAGCGCTTGTGATAATCGGTGGAGATGACTCTAATACTAACGCTTGTGTGCTTGCAGAGTATTACGCTCAGATTAAAGCCGGCGTACAGGTTATCGGTTGTCCGAAAACTATCGACGGTGACCTTAAAAACAGTGAAATCGGTACTTCATTCGGTTTTGATACTGCTTGTAAGGTTTATTCTGAGGTGATCGGTAATATCGAACGTGACTGTAATTCAGCTAAAAAATATTGGCACTTTATCAAGCTTATGGGTCGTTCGGCTTCTCATATCGCTTTGGAGTGTGCTTTGCAGACTCAACCGAATCTTTGTATAATCTCTGAGGAAGTTGAGGCTAAAAATATGACTCTTGATGAGGTGGTGGAGCAGGTTGCTACTACAGTGGCTAACCGTGCCGCTAAAGGCGATAACTATGGTATCGTGCTTATCCCGGAAGGTCTTATTGAGTTTATCCCTGCTATGAAAAGGCTTATCGCTGAACTTAACGACTTCCTTGCTCACAATGGCGAAGAGTTTGCTATGATCAAAAAATCGGCTAAACGTGAGTATATTATAAGCCATCTTTCTCCTGAAAACTCGGCTATATATGCTTCTCTTCCTGAAGGGGTGGCTCGTCAGCTTACTCTTGACAGAGATCCTCACGGCAACGTACAGGTGTCACTTATCGATACTGAGAAACTTCTTGGTGAGATGGTGGGTACTAAACTTGCAGAGTGGAAAAAAGCAGGTAAGTTCAATGGTAAATTCTCGACTCAGTATCACTTCTTCGGTTATGAAGGCCGTTGCGCGGCTCCTTCTAACTTTGACGCTGACTACTGCTATTCTCTTGGTTACAACGCGGCTATGCTTATCGGCGAAGGAAAAACCGGATATATGTCGTCTATTAAGAACCTTACTGCTCCTGCTGAAGAATGGATCGCAGGTGGTGTGCCTATCACTATGATGATGAATATGGAACGCCGTCACGGTGAGATGAAACCTGTTATACAGAAAGCTCTTGTGAAACTTGATGGAGCACCGTTCCTTGAGTACGCTGCAAATCGCGATCATTGGGCTATCGATACTTGTTATATCTATCCGGGTCCGATTCAGTATTTCGGTCCTACTGAGGTTTGCGACCAGCCAACTAAGACTCTTATTCTTGAGAACGCTTAATTTTTAAAGGTTATTTAATTATCTCCTTTAATAGAATAATACATGAAAGGTGTGAGGCAGTTTTGCTTTGCACCTTTTTTATTTGTGCATGGATTATACAATTACAACTTAAATTTCTTTATTTTTTATACCTTTGTTTCTTTGCGTAAAAGATCACATTATGGGCAGCTTCTATTCTGTACTCCGTATAGCTTCAAAAATCAAGAGCAAACGTATTAAGATGTTTGGTATCTGGGCATATCATTTGCTCGGGAAGCGTTATTATGGTGTATTTCTTGATCCTGTGCTTGCTTGTAATTTCCGGTGCAGAATGTGTTATTTCTCTGATCCGGTCAAAAGATCGTCGATGAAAGGTGTACTGACAAAAACGCAGATTGATAAGATTGCGTGGTCTTTGTTTCATCGTGCTATGAAACTACAGATAGGTTGTGGTGCCGAGCCTTCTCTTGACGCTAATCTGGCATATATCGTAAAGCTTGGCAGGGAGTATAAGATACCGTTTATATCTGTAACTTCTAATGGGCATCTTATAACGATGGATAAACTGCGAGAACTTGCAGGGGAGGGGCTTGACGAATTAACTTTGTCTATGCACGGTGCGACGAAGGAGACTTATGAGTCGCTTATGGTGAATGGTTGTTTTGACCGCTTTAAAGAACTTCTTGCCGATTTCGCGGAGGTCCACAAGGCGTATCCTTCTCTTAAACTCCGTATTAATTATACTGTCAATGCTGATAATGTAGAGGAGCTTGCTTTATTGCCAGAGTTGCTGGATGGGATTCCCGTTGAAACAATTCAATTAAGGCCTGTACAGGAGATTGGTAACAGCGATTATACAAATTTTTCTCTTGATAAGATTGCCAGCTGCTATGATTCGGTTATAGAGCCTCTCATTATAAAGTGTAAAAAACGTGGAATAACTATAATAGTACCAACAAAACAGAATATAAGTTGTTTAGAAGAAGAATCAGATGACGGCGACCAGCGTATAGAGAAAGCTACTTATTTTTATGTATCTCCGAAAAATTGCTGGCGTAGCGGATATGATTATAATGAATATCGCTTTGAGGAGTATTGCAAAAGGAATAAAATAGGCATGGAGCTGTTTAAATCTGTTTTCAGCAAAACTAAATCAAAGAAAGAGTTCACAAAGAAGATGAACTATACTGTAAAATGAATCATAGTATGAGACTTAAGCATATAACTTTTATTTTCCTCATCATTATGCTCGGATGCACAAGCCATTCTAACGGAGAGGAAACTTTTGTTAAGTTTGAAACAAACAGAGGAGATTTCATTGTTAAACTTTATGACGAGACTCCTTTACATAAAGATAATTTCGTGAAGCTCGTTAATCAGGGATTTTATGACGACCAATTGTTTCATCGTGTTATAAATCAGTTTATGATACAAGGCGGTGATCCTGATTCGAAAAATGCAGCGCCGGGAGTTTTGCTCGGAGCCGGTGACCCCGGATATCAGATTCCGGCTGAATTTTATTACCCACGCTATTTTCATAAAAAAGGTGTTCTGGCAGCCGCGCGTGAAGGTGACCTGAAGAATCCGGCAAGGATGTCGAGCGGAAGTCAGTTCTTTATTGTGACGGGGAGACATTTTTCAGAAAAGGAGTTGAATGATTTAGATATTCAAAGTAAGGAGCGCACTATACGGGTAGCTATACAGAGAATAGTGGATTCGAGCGCTGCTTTACAGCGTCAGCTTGAGAATACAGATGATATGATGAAGGTACAGCTTGTGATGGATAGTCTTCATAACGCTATTGTAGAGGAATATAACGCCAGAGGAATATCTTTTAAAATACCTGATGATGTGAAAAAGGTATATTTAAAAGAGGGTGGCGCGCCATGGCTTGATAAACAATATACCATCTTTGGTGAGGTTGTAGAGGGTATGGAGGTTGTAGAGCGGATTCAGAGTGTAAGAACAGACCGTAATGACCGTCCGCAGGATGATATAAAAATGAAAGTAAAGATTATAAAGAGATGATTGAAGTAAACAGACATAAACTTGATAATGGGCTCACGCTCCTGCACCATTTTGACGATACGACTCAGATGGTAGCGGTTAATGTATTGTATAATGTGGGTTCGAGAGATGAAGATCCTGAAAAGACCGGATTCGCGCACCTTTTTGAGCACCTGATGTTTGGTGGATCGGTTAATATCCCTGATTTTGATGAACCGCTACAGGAAGCCGGAGGCGAAAACAATGCATGGACAAGTGAGGATATTACAAACTATTATGAGGTTGTGCCAAAGGCAAATATTGAAACTGCGTTATGGCTTGAGTCTGACCGTATGTTAAGTCTGGATTTCTCGCAGAAAAGCCTTGATATACAGAAGAGTGTAGTGTGTGAGGAGTTTAAACAACGACTTCTTAATCAGCCTTATGGCGATATAGCTCTGCTTATCAGACCTCTTGCTTACAACAAGCACCCGTATTCATGGCCTACGATAGGAAAAAATCTTAAGCATATTGAAGATGCTACGCTTGATGATGTGAAAGAGTTTTTTTTCAAACATTACGCTCCAAATAACGCTATTCTCGCTGTTGCCGGTAATATAAGTTTCGAAGAGTGCAAGCAGCTTGTGGATAAGTGGTTTGGTCCGATACCTTACCGCGAGGTTAAGAAAAGGGAACTGCCTCAGGAGTCTGTTCAGAATGAAGCGCGTTTTCTTGAAGTACACAGGAATGTACCTATGGACGCAATAACTAAGGCATATCACATGTGTGCCCGTACTGACGAAGATTATCATTGTTGTGATATACTTTCAGATATACTTTCTAATGGTCGTTCTGCAAGACTTACTCAGCGTCTGATAATGGAGAAAAGATTGTTTTCTGAAGTAAACGCATATATAAGCGGATCGATTGATCCGGGTTTATTCTACGTGACCGGGAAACCGGCTCCGGGCGTGTCGCTTGAAGAGGCGGATGAGGCGTTGAAACAGGAGTTGAAAGAGCTTTGTAATGAGCTTGTGAGTGAATATGAACTTAAGAAGCTTGTTAATAAATTTGAATCGACTGACGTTTTCTCAAATATATATTATTTGAATAAAGCTACTAATTTGTGTTAGATCGGAAGAGCGTCGTGTAGGGAAAGAGTGTACGTCCTGGTGTAGA
>CAMTOT010000171.1 GCA_947074165.1 uncultured Bacteroidales bacterium | reverse complement strand
ACGAGGTAATGAGCGGTGACTGGAGTTCAGACGTGTGCTCTTCCGATCTGTTATGAAGCACAGGCATAGCGATAATAGTAATATTGTTATTGACGCAGGGATATTGCCCTGTGGTATATATATAATGAATTACAGATACGGAAATAAAAACGGAACATATAAGATTAACATACAGTAAAAAAAACGGTATCACAAATTATGACTGCAAGGCATAACCGTGATACCGTTTCTTCATTTACAGATTGTCTCTCTCCACCTCTTTAAAATATTTATAAGTAGACACTTTAAGTTCAAGCGCCGCTTGTTCGTCACAAACCATTATCCCTTTAGGATGAGTCTGAAGCGCGGTAATAGTCCATGCATGATTGTAAGAGCCTTCAACACACTCCTGCACCGCGCGTGCTTTTTTATGACCAATAGCGAGAATAAGAACTTCTTTAGAGTTAAGAATAGTAGCTACACCTACGGTCAGAGCACACATAGGCACTTTATTTACGTCATTGTCAAAGAAGCGCGAGTTTACCAGACGAGTATCGTATGTAAGAGTTTTTATTCTGGTACGAGAATAAAGCGATGAGAACGGTTCGTTGAAAGCGAGATGCCCATCCTCTCCCACACCACCGAGAAACAGATCTATGCCTCCCGAATAATTAATGCGGTCTTCATATTTATCACATTCAAGTTGCAAATCGCCGGCATTTCCGTCAAGTATATTAACATTGTCGGGGTTGATATCTATATGACTGAAGAAGTTATTCCACATAAATGAATGGTAGCTTTGCGGGTGATCTGCGGGCAAGCCCACATATTCATCCATATTGAATGTTATCACATTTCTGAAAGACACCTTTCCTTCGTTATACAGATTTATAAGAGCCTTGTATGTAGATAACGGAGTTGAACCAGTAGGAAGACCAAGAACAAAAGGACGTTCAGATTTTCTTTGATGCTCGTTTATACGAGATACGATATAATTGGCAGCCCACTCACCCACGCTAGGATTGGACTCTTTTATGATTAATCTCATAGTTTTTCTTTTGATTATTGCTTAAAACATTTTTACGAAAACCTCTATTGCCTGATATTCCGCCATCCCGAGAGCATCATACAGACGCGCTGTATTTTGCGTGCGGTCTTCCGCCCTCTGCCAGAACTCTCTGGTATCGGAGCCAGGAAACGGTACAATATCTTTTTGAGAAAGGTGGCGATATATGGCGTGACGTTTTTTTATCATCTCTGCCGGACTTAATGGTACAGCCATATCCACTGCGCCGAGTGACCATTCCTGCCACGCACCGCGATAAAGCCACATATGACAGTCTCGAAGCCACTCATCATCCTTCATCCGCTCAATAGCGTTGAGTACAGCTTCGATACATACACGGTGAGTACCGTGAGGATCTGAAAGGTCTCCTGCGGCGAAGATCTGATGCGGTTTCACCTCTCGCAGAAGTTTAATAATAATATCTGTGTCAGCCTGAGTTAGTTCGCCTTTTTTAATGCCTCCAGTCTCATAAAACGGAAGGTTAAGAAAATGCACATTTGTAGATTCGTTTACACCAAACAAACGACAGGCAGCCACCGCCTCGGCTCTTCGAATAGCTGCTTTTATACTTAATAGGTCTGACGGTTCGGGTTCGCCATCTACTTTCGAATCAATAAGATTCTTCACATATTCGTACTTATCGCCAGCGCCTAATTTACGAGCCGTATCCACCATCTGAAGCACTACGTCATCATGTACGGCAATGCTTCCGGATGTTTCATAAGCCACATGCACGTCATGCCCCTGTTCAACAAGCCGAAGGAACGTACCTCCCATAGAGATTACATCGTCGTCGGGGTGAGGAGAGAAAATCACTATACGTTTTTTCTCCGGCAATGAGGGTACGGGACGAGTCGCGTCATCCGCGTCGGGTTTGCCTCCGGGCCATCCGGTTATAGTATGTTGCAGGTCATCGAACACTCTTATATTTATCTGATCATAGCTGCCCGTAAACTCAAGAAGCTGACTAAGGGAGTTTTCTACATAATCATTGTATTCAAGCTTAAGGATGGGCTTATTAACGATATCACACAACCAGACAACGGCGCGACGTATAAACTTTGGAGTCCACTCACATGGGCCAACAAGCCATGGAGCCACCTGGCGGGTAAGTTGCTGAGCCGCGTTCTCATCAACGACAACCTCTATATTTGTGTGATCCTGAAGATATGAAGCCGGAACCATTGATGTAACGTCTCCCTCTACAATCTTTTTTATAACATCCGATTTATCCTCTCCCCAAGCCATAAGAATTATCTTTTTAGCTTTAAGGATTGTAGATGGCCCCATCGTGATTGCCATATCAGGCACTTTAGTTATGGTATGAAATACAGACGCGAGCGTATTGCGCGTAGAGTGACTTAGCTGCACAAGGCGCGCTTTAGCATAGACGAAGGTACCGGGCTCGTTGAATCCAATCTGTCCCTCTTCACCTACACCAAGCAGCATAAGATCAATATCTTTTATATTCTTTTCGTATTTTCCGATATACTCGGAAATCCCAGCCTGAGGCACTGTCGCGTCAGGTATATGTATATTGGATTCATCAATATCAATATGGTTAAGAAAGTCTTCTCTGATGCGGTAATTGCGGCTTTGCTGCGAAGCAGGATCTATAGGGTAAAGTTCGTCAAGAGAGTAAACCACCACATCCTTAAAACTTATATCCCCGCGGTTATATCTTTTCACGAGCTCTCGATACAAGCCGACGGGAGTGCGCCCGGTAGTAAGTCCGAGTGAAAAGAGCCGCTCGGAGTACTGAGACTGATTGTGCATGGTATGCTCTTTTATCATCGACTCAATCATGTCGGCTATATATTCTACCCCCTGCGATTCATTTTCATAAATACGGGTGGGTATCTTCTCGTATCTGCACAATATATCTTTAGGCGTGGCGTCTGGTATCAGACCTCCGTCCTTTGGTAATGAATATTTACTGTTCATGATAATATAATTAATTATTGATGACCATTATGAGTTAGACAGAAACTTTATATTAGAACATACACCGCGTGAAACAGTTCCGTTTTAAATAAGAGTATTTTTAAGACGCAATTTGTCACCGTATTAAAAGCCTGATAAATTGTGTCTGTTTTATGTATAAAGAAAATATTAATGTACATTTGTGTATATATATAAAGTTATTTAATATGGATATTTTGAATTTCATTACATGGAGTGCTGACCCGGAATTATTTTCCGTGGGACCCCTTCATATAAGATGGTATAGTCTGATGTTTATTATCGGATTTTGGCTTGGTTATCAGATTGAAGATAAAATTTATAAACATGAGGGAATACCGGAAGCATGGCTTGACAAACTATTCCTTTATGTATTTATAGGCACTATAGTTGGAGCAAGACTCGGTCATGTGTTTTTTTACGGATGGGATTACTATTCACAGCATCCGGCTGATATACTAAAAGTATGGGAGGGCGGACTTGCCTCTCACGGTGGTGCTATAGGTATAATTATCATGATGTATATACTTGCCCGCCAGCTTAAAGTTAATATGCTGTTTCTTTTCGACAGACTTGTTGTGCCGGTAGCACTTGTAGGCGCACTTATCAGAATTGGGAATCTATTTAACCATGAGATATACGGTCATGAGACGACAATGCCGTGGGGCTTCCGCTTTATTCAGAATATCAATCAATGGAGAATGGGGGCTGAGCCGATATACAGCGCGCCGTCTCATCCAACACAGATATATGAGGCCGGATTGTATCTTATTGTGTTTGCAGTGCTTATGTGGCTATACTGGAAGAAAAACGCACAATACCGTCAGGGATTGATTTTCGGCACATTCCTTCTGGGTATATTCGGTTCGAGACTAATAATAGAGTTCGTAAAAAACAATCAGGAGTCATTTGAAGAAGCAATGCTCATGAATATGGGACAACTTCTGAGCGTGCCGTTTGTTATAGGGGGTATATGGCTTATCGTCAGAGCTATTAAGAATCCGCCAGTAGCGGCTTTTAAACTAAAAAAGGCATAATAAGTTACCTATGAGATATTTATTATCTACTGTTTTATTTTTTGCTTTCATAATGCTTCCGGCCCAGAAACGTTATAAAACCGGGGTCGGAAATGATTATATACGCTCTCTTCAGGTAAGGGTAAATGACAGGTTTGATTCTCAACCCGTGATAAGACTTAACTCCGACGAACGAATCACGATAAAATTTGATGAATTGAGCAATGATAAAGAGTGGATTTTTTATCGAATTATACATTGTGATTCGGACTGGAAAGAGTCATCTATCTCAGATAATGAGTATCTCAGGGGTTTTAATAATATTCAGGTAGAAGATATACGTCCGTCGTTTAATACATATATAAACTACTATAACTACCAAACGACTTTACCCAATGAGGAAGCCGGTTTGCTATTGTCGGGTAATTATGCCGTAGAGTTTTATAAAAATTCGGAACCAGATGAGCCAATCGCGACGGTATGCTTCTCTGTTTACGAGAACCTTATTGACCTGAGCGCATCGGTGACTTCAAACACTGACATAGATTTCAACCGGGCTCATCAGCAAGTATCAGTGTATGTTGATACTAAAAAACAGAAAATAACAAATCCAGCGTCAGAACTTAAAGTCTCGGTAATGCAGAACTCACGTACTGATAATGAGGTAACGGTTATGACACCAAGCCGATTTAATCCAGACAGAATAGTATATGAGCATAACAGAGATTTGATATTTGAAGCAGGCAACGTCTACAGAAAGTTTGAAATAACGAGTGAGAGATATCCGGGTATAGGTGTAGATCGAGTAAGATTCTACGAGCCTACGGTAAACGCTATGCTTTTTACTGATAAAAACAGAGCAAAGGGAGATTCTTACTATTTCGATTTAGATCAGTCAGGACGATTTATGGTACGAAATACCGATGCTCAGGATAATGACTCTGAATCTGATTATTATTTAGTACACTTTACGTTGGATTACCCTTACAGACTGACGGACGGGGAAATATATATAAACGGGGAGTTTACAAACAACAGGTTTGACGAGTCTACCGTTATGGAATATGATGCTGAAAATAGTGTCTACAAAAAGACCCTGCTACTGAAACAGGGGCATTACAACTATCAGTACCTTCTGAAGAAAGACAGAGTAAAAAAAGCCTCTACGTCTTTGATAGAAGGAAATTATCATGAAAACAGGAATGAATATCTAATAAAACTCTATTACAGACCTCAGGGAGCGAGATACGACAGAATAATCGGAGTCGCTACTCTTATAAGTAATGAGTAATTTTAATATATTTGTTTAAATTCAAAAACAGATATCAATATGGAAAAACGATATATACAAGAGATTTATGATATGATTTATGTCAATCATAATATCATCACTACCGATAGCCGCGTTTGTCCGGAAGGATCTATATTTTTCGCACTTAAAGGCGAGAACTTCAATGGCAATAAATTTGCGGAAAAAGCGCTTGAATCAGGTTGCGCTTACGCCGTAATTGATGAAGCGGAGTATAAAGTGAATGACAGGTGCCTGCTTGTTGATGATGTTCTAACGACATTGCAGGAACTGGCAAAATATCATAGAAGCCAGCTAAACATCCCTGTAATCGGGATAACCGGAACAAACGGAAAAACCACAACTAAAGAGCTTACAAAGTGCGTGTTAGAATGTAAATATGTGCTTTTAGCTACAGAAGGGAATCTTAATAATCATATAGGCGTACCGCTTACTATTCTTAAGATAAGAGATACCCACCAGATTGCTGTAATAGAGATGGGAGCCAACCATCCTGGAGAGATTGATTTTTTGTGTGGTATAGCTCAGCCTACTCACGGTATTATAACCAATGTAGGGATGGCTCACCTCGAAGGATTTAAAACTTATGAAGGTGTACTGAATACTAAAACAGAGCTATACAGATCAATTGGCAAAAATGACGGTACAATATTTTTGTATGAGGGAAATAAGTATCTGTATCCTTTCGCAAATGGTATTAATACCGTTATCTACGGAGAGAGCGCAAATGATTTCCTTACCGGTACTCAAACCGGTTGTACTCCTTATCTTACTTTCGATTTTGTATCTGAGGGAAATACATATAGTGTAAATACTAACCTTATCGGAGGATATAACTTTCCAAATGCACTTGCTGCGGCAGCTATAGGTAAGTATTTTAATGTCGGAGACGATGATATAAAAAATGCTCTTGAGGCTTACGAACCAGCCAATAAACGCTCTCAACTTGTAAAAACGGATAAGAACACTCTTATCCTTGATGCTTATAATGCTAACCCTACAAGTATGATGGCAGCTCTTAAAAACTTCTCTGAAATGGATGTTGAAAAAAAGATGGTTATACTTGGGGATATGCGTGAACTTGGCATTGAAAGCCATAAGGAACACTCCTCTATTGTAAGTTATCTTAATGAGGCAGGTTTTGATGAGGTCATTTTGGTAGGTAGTGAATTCTCGGCCGTAAAAAGTGATTTTAAAACAATG
>CAMTOT010000170.1 GCA_947074165.1 uncultured Bacteroidales bacterium | reverse complement strand
CGAGATCTACACCAGGACGTACACTCTTTCCCTACACGACGCTCTTCCGATCTACCGATATCGGCAACGGGCGTTTCCGACTTCGGAATCCGCCGTTGCACTTATCGGCAACCGGAGATTCATATATACTATTGGTTGGGAGATTTTTGAAATAGTATAGGATAAACACGTGAAGTGTATTTTATGATATATTTATGGAGGGTTTGGTAATAAACTGAATTTATTTTCGTTTATTTTGTGGTAAATCGTAATCTTCTAACTTTGCAATAACTATACAATAAAATGATAACATTTCTTTTAAGCCTTATAATACTAATAGGTGGATACTTCGTTTATGGTAAATACATAGAAAAGATATTTGCACCTGATATAAACAGACAAACTCCGGCGCTGACAAATCCTGACGGGGTGGATTATGTGCCGTTATCAAGTAAAAAAATCTTTTTAATACAATTTCTTAATATTGCCGGTCTGGGTCCGATATTCGGAGCTATAATGGGAGCCATGTATGGTCCGATAGTGTTTCTTTGGATTGTGTTCGGCACTCTGTTTTGCGGGGCAGTGCATGATTATCTGTCGGCGATGATGTCGTTGCGCTCTCAAGGGAAGAGTTTACCGGAGCTGATAGCTGCTAATTTAGGTACAACAGCCGGAGTAGTGATGAGAGTTATAACTATTGTTTTGATGGTGCTTGTAGGCGCAGTATTTCTGTCGGGCCCGGCAGGTCTGCTTACTAAAATGACAGGCGGGTTTTTAAGTAATACGTGGTGGATTGTTATAATATTCTGTTACTATATACTTGCCACGCTTTTTCCCGTAGATAAAATAATAGGAAAAGTGTATCCCGTGTTTGGGTTTGCTTTGCTGTTTATGGCAGTCGGTATTTTTATAGCTATATTGTGGCATAATGCTCCTGTACCTGAGTTGTTTGATAACTTCGGGAATATGCATCCCGGTCGGCTCCCTGTATTTCCAATGTTGTTTATTACGGTAGCCTGCGGAGCTATAAGCGGATTTCACGCTACTCAGTCGCCTTTGATGGCGAGGTGTATAAAGACAGAAGCAGACGGACGAAAGGTGTTTTTCGGAGCTATGGTAGCTGAAGGTGTAGTTGCTATAATATGGGCAGCAGCGGCTATGTGTTTTTTTGGCGGTATGGATGGATTTGCAGGTTTTATGGGTTCAAACGGCAATAGCGCGGCTATAGTCGTAGATAAGATATCTTCACAATGGCTTGGTTCTCTGGGCGGAGTCCTTGCTCTGCTTGGTGTGGTTGCTGCTCCTATAACCTCTGCCGATACGGCGTTTCGCTCGGCAAGACTTATCATAGCTGACTTTATGAATGTGGAACAGAAGTCATATAAAAGCAGAATTTTAATTTCCGCGCCTTTATTTATAGCATGTTTTATTTTGCTGAATATCAACTTTGATGTTATTTGGCGTTATTTTGCATGGACTAATCAGACGCTTTCCGTATTTACGCTATGGAGTATAACGGTGTATCTTGCAAAGATTAATAAAAACTATTTAGTGTCATTGATACCTGCACTTTTTATGACTGCAGTTTCTGTGACATACATTTTAATATCGCCCGAGGGCTTCTCTTTGTCGGGTCTTGTATCGTATATTTTAGGTATTTCTGCATCTGTTATAACACTTGTTATGTTTATTTTTTGGAAAAAACAGCTCAGTGTGTCTATAATCTGAATTTAAGTAACAGGATAATATATTAAATTTGCGGTAGTAAATTATTGCTTTATTAATAATCCGGTTACTTATGGACAAATATATAATTATCGTAGCAGGCGGAAAAGGTTTGCGCATGGGACATGATTTGCCTAAACAATTTATAGAGATCTCGGGCAAACCGGTACTGATGCGTACTGTGGAAGCATTTTATAATGCTGATTCTGCAATAAAAGCGATTCTTGTACTTCCTGCCGAACATGTGTCTTTCTGGAATGATCTTTGCCGTAAGCATAAATTCTTTGTACCTGTAAAAGTGGTAGAGGGTGGAGATACGCGCTTTCACTCGGTGAGTAATGGACTTAGGTATGTGCCTGAGAATTCAGTGGTGGGTATTCATGACGGTGTGCGTCCGTTTGTGTCGGCAGAGGTTATAAATGAGTCGTTTAAGCAGGCTGCATTGAAAGGTGGTGTAGTCCCTGTGGTAGATATGATTGATTCGGTAAGAGAAAAGACCGGAGTTGATAGCTCACAGTCTGTAAACAGAGATATTTATAAACTGGTGCAGACGCCTCAGGTATTCAGAGCCAACGAACTCAAGGATGCTTATTCCGTTGATTTTGATAAATCATTTACAGATGACGCTTCTGTGTTTGAGCGTTCGGGCCGTGATGTTTTTTTAGTAAACGGCAACAGAGAGAATATAAAAATAACAACACCATTTGATCTTATTATAGCGAAAGCATTGACAGAAAACTGATGGATATCGCAAAAGCTGACATAAAATATATACAGGGGATAGGCGCCAAGCGGGCAGAGCTTTTAAATAAGGAGCTTAACGTTCGTTCGGTAGAGGATTTGTTGTACTATTTCCCATACCGTTATATTGACCGGAGTCGTACTTATACGATAAGGGAGATAACCGGTTCGATGCCTTATATTCAGCTGAAAGGGAGAATTCTTTCATTTGAGATGATGGGGGAAGGGACAGGCAAGCGTCTTTCAGCCCAGTTTACTGATGGTACCGGCACCATTGAGCTTGTGTGGTTTAAGGGGGCTAAGTTTATAGCCGAGAAATATAAGATAGGTGCCGAATATATGATTTTCGGTAAGCCGGCAGTATTCGGTTCGAGATGGAATATTGCTCACCCTGAAATTGATGTTTATGACGAAGAGATAGATAAGCCCGCCGGACTGCAGGGGTATTATAATACATCTGAAAAGATGAAGCGTAGTTTTATGAATTCTAAAGCGATTCAGAAGATTATGTTTACTATTATACAGTCGCTTCGCGGAGGCGTGACGGAGACTCTTCCGGCTTATGTGATAGAAAGGAGTAAATGTATTTATCTAAATGACGCGCTTCGCAATATTCATTTTCCACAATCGCCTGATATGTTGAGAAAAGCTGAATACAGACTGAAGTTTGAGGAGCTTTTTTACCTGCAGCTCAATCTTCTGAGATATTCGCTTCTGAGAAAACATAAGCTCGGAGGTTTTGCTTTTTCCTCAATAGGAAGTTACTTTAATGATTTCTATAAAAATAATCTGCCTTTTGAACTAACCGGAGCGCAAAAGAGAGTTCTGCGTGAGATAAGGCAGGATGTGGGTACAGGCAGGCAGATGAACCGTCTTTTGCAGGGTGACGTGGGAAGCGGAAAAACTCTTGTTGGGCTTATGACTATGCTTATGGCTCTTGATAACGGATTTCAGGCTTGTCTTATGGCTCCTACAGAGATTCTTGCCACTCAGCACTTTGAGGGTATAGTCGGATTGCTTGAAGGTATGGATGTGGAGGTGGTGCTACTGACCGGTTCGACCAGAAAAAAACAAAGAGAGTATATTCATGAAGGGTTGCAGAGCGGTCGGATAAAGATTGTGATAGGTACTCACGCGCTCATTGAGGATACCGTAAAGTTTCATAACCTCGGTATGGTCGTAATTGACGAACAGCATCGTTTCGGCGTAGAGCAGCGCTCTAAGCTATGGCGTAAGAATGTACGGGCTCCGCATGTGCTTGTTATGACGGCTACTCCTATACCTCGCACACTTGCCATGACTCTGTATGGTGATCTTGATGTGTCGGTAATTGACGAGCTGCCTCCTGGCAGAAAACCGATTCAGACTATTCATCAGTTTGATAATAAAAGAGCGTCGCTGTATGCTGCTGTGCGTAAACAGCTTGAGCTCGGGCGTCAGGTTTATGTGGTTTATCCTCTTATAGAAGAGAATGAAAAGCTTGACTATAAAAATCTGGAGACAGGCTTTGAAAGTATGAAGGAGATTTTTCCGGAATATAAAGTTTGTATGGTACACGGTAAGATGAAACCTGCTGAAAAGGATGCCGCTATGCAGAGCTTTGTGAATCATGAGGCTCATATTATGGTAGCGACTACTGTTATTGAGGTGGGTGTGAATGTACCTAACGCTTCGGTTATGATAATTGAAAGCGCCGAGAGATTCGGGCTTTCTCAGCTTCATCAGCTAAGGGGACGTGTTGGGCGTGGTGCCGATCAGTCGTATTGTATTCTTATCACTTCATTTAAATTATCTGATGATACACGTAAGAGGATGGAGATTATGGTAAGAACCTGTGATGGTTTTGAAATATCTGAAGCAGACTTGCAGCTGCGCGGCCCCGGAGATATTGAGGGGACTCAGCAGAGCGGAGTGGCTTTTGATCTGAAGATATCCAATCTCGCAAAAGACGGGCAGATACTACAGTTTGCCCGCGATATAGCTTCTGAAATAATAGAAAAAGATCCGAACCTGGAGCAACCTGAGAATTTTATTCTCTCAAAGCAGTTGCAGAAACTGTTTGCGAAAAAGGTTGACTGGAGTTTTATATCTTAAATAATAGTAAAATTAATACATAATGGTTATGTTGAAAAAATCAATATAACCATTATTTTTGTTATTAAATGAGTCTTAAATATATAAAACTCAGTATAAATAACAGATTCTATGAAAGAGAAGATTATAATATACCAGGTATTGCCGAGAATATTCGGTAATGAAAACACAACAAATAAATATAACGGGACAATAACTGAAAATGGCTGTGGCAAGATGAGCGCCTTTACAGACAAAGCGCTTAAATCTATAAAATCACTTGGTGCCAATCATATTTGGTATACAGGGCTTCTGCAGCACGCAAGTAAAACTTCTTATGCCCAATATGAAATTCCCGAACAGAATCCTTATGTTGTAAAAGGACAGGCAGGTTCACCTTATGCTATTACTGATTATTATTCAATAAGTCCGGATCTTGCCGATGACCCGTCTAAAAGGATGGAGGAGTTTGACGAGTTGATAAAACGTACGCATAAAAATAAACTTAAACTTATAATTGATTTTGTGCCAAATCATGTAGCGCGTCAGTATAAGTCTGTTATGAAACCGTTAGGCGTGAAAGATTTTGGAGAAGATGATAATACCAACCACGCTTTTGATAATCAAAATAACTTTTATTATATACCTGGTCATGGATTTGCCCCGGGCATAGATCTTGGTAGCGGAGATAAACAGTATGTTGAGTTTCCTGCTAAAGCGACCGGTAATGATTGTTTTCATCCTTATCCGTCAGTAAATGACTGGTATGAAACCGTGAAGCTTAATTATGGAATAGATTATTCGAACGGTAACCATGTTTTTGATCCCGTACCTGATACCTGGCAAAAGATGCTTGATATACTTGTGTATTGGGCCGGTAAGGGAGTTGACGGTTTTCGTTGTGATATGGTCCACATGGTGCCGATTGAGTTTTGGGAGTGGTGCATACGTCAGGTTAAAGACCGTTTCCCGGGAGTTATATTTATCGCAGAAATATATACCCCTGAGATATACAGAGAATATCTATTCAGAGGCGGTTTTGATTATTTGTATGATAAGGTGGGGTTGTATGATACTTTGCGCGCGATAGTGGAGGGACATCAGAGCGCGGGTGCGATTACTTCTTGCTGGCAGGCGTTAGATGGAATACAGGAGCGTATGGTCAACTTTCTTGAGAATCATGACGAGCAACGTGTTGCTTCAGATTTTTTTGCCGGAGATCCGCAGAAGGCAAAACCTGCTTTTATAACATCTGCTCTTATGAATACTAATCCTTATATGGTTTATTTCGGAGAAGAACTTGGTGAGCCGGGTATGAATGAGGAAGGGTTTAGCGGAAAGGATGGACGTACATCTATATTTGATTATTGCGCGGTTAATTCTATAATAAGATGGAATAACGGTGGTAAATGGAATGATCAGACTCTAACTCCCGCAGAGAAGAAAATACGCAAACTGTATAAGCAAATTCTTAATCTATGTAATGAATCTAAGGCTATTGCCGAAGGTGAATTTTATGATATAATGTATGTAAACTACAATAACCCCGGATTTGATGCGGATAAACAATATGCATTTTTACGTAAGAAAGATGAACAACTAATGCTTATTGTTGTTAACTTTGCGCCTGTAAAAAGTACGATGTCAGTAAAACTACCTCAGCATTTATTTGATTTTTGGGGTATTAATAAGAAGCATTATAATGCTACCGAGTTTTTTTCAGGTAAGGTAACTAATGTGAATTTATCGCCCGAAGTCCCGTTTGAAACTGTTGTAGAGGGATATTCAGGGGTAATTTATGAGTTTGATTTAAAAGAATGATAATTGGTTAACGAAAAAAATGTGTAACTTTTGCTTACTTAATAATACGAAGTTGTACCTTTGCGAAAATTCTTAACAGTCATACAAAATATCACAATGAACCAACAACCCTCTTATTTGGTTTTTTCGGGCACCAATACCCGATATCTTGCTGAAAAGATTTGTAGATCGGAAGAGCACACGTCTGAACTCCAGTCACCGCTCATTATCT
>CAMTOT010000169.1 GCA_947074165.1 uncultured Bacteroidales bacterium | reverse complement strand
TTCTCACATGACTCAGATATTCCATATATATCTATTCCAAGATTATTTATGGCTATAATATCACTTGCCTTTGCTATTTATATGATACCCGGACTTTGGGGTGCGCCGCTTAAAGCAATCAGTGCGTTTGCACCTCCTTTGAGCACGCAGGATTTTAACCTGTACCAGGATGAGGTTAATTCTCACTTTGATGATTATGAAGCAGGTATGGCTTATGCAAAGAAGAATAACAAACCTGTACTTGTTGATTTTTCCGGTTTCGGTTGCGTAAACTGCCGTAAAATGGAAGCAGCTGTATGGACAGATTCAAATGTAAAATCTATAATCGAAAATGATTATGTACTTATTACATTAATGGTAGATGACAAGACTCCGCTTGAAGAACCTGTACAGATAGAGGAGTTTGGAAAGACACGTACTCTACGCACAGTAGGAGATAAATGGAGTTATCTGCAACGCTCTAAATTTGGAGCTAATGCACAACCGTTTTACGTGCTCCTTGATGAACAAGGCATGCCACTGGCTCCTTCATATTCATACAATGAAAACATTCCGGCTTATATAGATTTCCTTAACGGCGGTCTGAAGAATTTCTCTATAAAAAAATAATTATCTAACATATAACATAAAACCGCAAACGAGTCAACCTTCGTTTGCGGTTTTTATTTAATAAAAATTATAATCGATTATGCACACTAAGCAGCAGAAACTGGAGGCTTTCTCAAAGCTACTTGATATACTTGACGAATTGAGAGAGAAATGTCCATGGGATAAAAAACAAACAAATGAGACTCTACGATCAAATACAATTGAAGAGACTTACGAGTTGTGTTCGGCTATCATGGCAGGTAATAATGAAGAAATAAAAAAGGAGCTCGGAGATCTTCTTCTTCATATAGTTTTCTACTCAAAAATCGGAGAAGAAAAAAATGAATTTGACATTGCAGATGTTTGCAATTCTCTATGTGAGAAATTGATATTCAGACATCCGCATGTATTTGGTGAAGTAGCAGCGGAAACAGCCGGTCAAGTGGAGAAAAACTGGGAACAAATTAAGCTTATGGAAAAAGGAGGGAATAAAACTATTCTCGGAGGTGTTCCTGAATCACTACCTTCACTTGTGAAAGCATTGCGTATACAAGATAAGGCTCGTAATGCTGGATTTGACTGGGACGTAAGAGAACAGGTTTGGGATAAAGTAAATGAAGAGTTTACCGAACTTCGCGATGAAATAAACAGCATGAATACTGAAAAAATGGAAGATGAATTTGGCGATCTGTTTTTCAGTATTATAAATGCAGCAAGATTATATAAGATAAACCCGGATAACGCTCTGGAAAAAACGAATCGTAAGTTTATCAAAAGGTTTAATTATATTGAACTAAAAGCTGTTGAGTCAGGTCGTAATTTATGTGATATGACTCTTGCTGAGATGGAGCAATTGTGGTGCGAGGCTAAATTACTTGAAAAAAAATAATCTTATTTCATAATAATGATGTCGGTATTTGATGGCTTCTTTTATCGCTTCAATTGATATATCTCTAAGAACATTTCAATCAAATACCTTTTTAGAATCTCCCAACCAATAGTATATAGGAGTCTGAGGTTACCGATATGTGCAACAGCTGTTTCCCTCTTTGGAATCCGTTGATTCCAAAGTCGGAATCAACGGTTGCCGATATCGGTATCAGGCGTTGCATATAAAGGTATAGTTAGGACTTTTTTGATTGACATTCAATAAATATATGGAGGACGAGTAATAACAGAGAAAAGGCTATCTAAACATATTATTGTTAGACAGCCTTTGTACTATATTTAAAGAAATTTATTCTCAAAAATCTTTTTTAAGAATATCATAAATTAATTTTTGAGCTCTCACCGGATTTTCAAACCGCCCTTCTACTTTATATATATTACTTAGATTTTCATCAATACTACAGGCTTTAATATTATCGCTTAGCTGTATCATTAATCCATTTATGATTCGTGATTTTACATGATTATCAAGTACGGGAAAAGCAGTTTCGATGCGCCTGCTTAAGTTTCGCCTCATCCAGTCGGCCGAGGTGATATAAAGTTCCTCACATCCTCCTGCATAAAAATACCATACTCTTGAGTGTTCCAGATATGAGTCTACAATACGTGTGATTCTAACATTACTACTATAAGCCTGATTAGGCACAAGGCAACAAATCCCCCTTACTATCAAGTCAATCTCAACTCCGGCTTCTGACGCATCATAAATCATATTTATCATTTGCGTATCATGAAGCCCGTTCATCTTAAGTATAATCCGTGCCCTTTTACCGGACCTTGCATTCTCTATTTCAACATCAAATTTAGAACGTAAAGTATCGACCATATTAAATTGAGATACCATGATATGTTTAAATTCATACGGGCGTATGCCGTTTTCAAGCATATCAAATAAAATATCCATCTCGGTTATTAGTTCAATTCTATTAGTAAGAATGAGCAAATCAGAATATTGACATGCCGTCTTCTCATTAAAATTACCGGTGCTCATGCAGGCATAAGACTTATCAAGATTACCACTTTCAGTCTTACGCAATACAAGAGCCATTTTAGAATGAACTTTCAATCCGGGCAATGAATAGATTATTCTTATACCGGCTTTTCTCATCTTCTCGGCGTTAACAAAATTATTTTCCTCATCAAATCGTGCTTTAATCTCTACAAATACTGTTACCCTCTTGCCGTTGGCAGAGGCGCTAATTAGTGAGTTAATTACATCAGAATTTGACGCAACCCTGTATTGAGTAAGCTTTATCTCCTCTACATCAGGATCAAAAGCAGCCTCATTAAGGAACCTTATAAAATATTCGAATGACTGATATGGCAAATGGATAAGCATATCTTGCTTCTTAATGACCTTAAAGACAGAGCGAGAATTATCAAAATCCCTTATTCTGAGTGGACAAGGGTTTTCATAAGACAACCTCTTTCCTATAGGATTTGGCATATTAATAAGATCATGAAGACTTAGATGGTGACCTTCTGGTATGCAGCGGTCTTTTGAAAATGAAAGTGACTCACATAGATAATCAAGGAAATCCTGTGGCATATTAATGTCATATACAAACCTATTGGCTACACCGATTTTACGTTTACGAACGCTCTTTCGTATTTCTTCTACAATTGTCTGACGATTTTCTGAAGACAGAAAGAAATCGGCGTCCCTTGATACCCGGATATTATATGCGGAATCTATATCAAACCCGGGAAAGACCTGATCAAGATTATACTTTATCATATCTTCAACAAAGATCAAGTAATGAGTATCGTTAATCTTAGGTAGTTCGATAAATCTCGGCACCTTTTGATATGGTACCTTCATAATAAAGTGATATGGCTTTTTAAACGGATCAAGTTTTTTATACATTCTTATTGCCATGTAAAGACGATTGTCTCTAAGAAATGTATTAACAAGCCCATTAAGAATAATCATAGGCTCGAGAAATGGGAAAACCTCCTCTCGAAAATAGGTACGGATATATTCTATATGATATTTCTCTATATTACTGTCTCGATAAAGCACTATCTTCTGACGAGCCATTTCATCAAGGATATCATTTTGAAAAAAGCTATCGAACTCTTTTAGCTGAAAGGCAACCTGTGTGGTTATATCATTTAATGTCTGATAAGCGTTTGACTTTTCTTCCTCTGTTGATTTGGGGTCAGCTATAGCTTTACGATGTTCAGAAACACGGATACGATAGAATTCCTCAAGATTGGAGGAATATATGGAAAGAAACTTTATTCTTTCAAACAAAGGCAAAGATTCATCCTTTGCTTCCATCAAGACACGATAATTGAAGGATAACCAGCTTATATCTCTCTTAAAAAGTTTTCTATTAGTCTCCATAATGCCGTTGCTGTTTTTTCAAATATAATTAATTTTGTCTTTAAAATGAAACATGTATGGTCAAAATTGGATTATTGTCTGACACTCACGGATGGTGGGATGAACGTTATATTAAATATTTTAATGATTGCGATGAAATATGGCATGCAGGGGATATCGGTTCGGTTGAGGTAGCGGATAATTTTGAAAAGTTTAAACATATCCGATTTGTATCAGGTAATATTGACGGACAACCTATAAGAGTTAGATATCCGAAACATTTGAGGTTTAATATTGAAGGTGTTGATGTATGGATAACACATATAGGAGGATATCCGGGGAAATATGAGAAAGAGATTGCTCCTTTGATTTTTCGTAATCCGCCCAAATTATTTATAAGCGGACATTCACATATATTAAAAGTATTGTATGATAAAACGCTTGGGCTATTACATCTAAATCCAGGTGCAGCGGGTAAACAGGGTTTCCACAAAACGCGAACTATGATGAGATTTGTAATAGACGCCGGCAATATTAAAGATCTTGAAGTTATAGAGCTTTCAGATTAAAAAAAACGGTCGTTAATGTCATGGCATTAGCGACCGTTTTTTGTAAAAACATGCTTGTTTATTTTCTGTCTAAAACTATAGGCTCTCGATCTCCTTTAACCACATAGCTGCGCTTATATCACTAGGCATTCGCCAGTCTCCTCGTGGAGAAAGTGTTACAGACCCAACCTTCGGCCCATCAGGTAAACACGATCTTTTAAATTGCTGGGCAAAGAATCGTCTAAAGAATATGGTCAACCATTTCTTTATGGTATCTCTGTCATATTTATTTTCAAAGGCTTTTTGGGCAAGGAAGAAAATTTTTGACGGCTTATCTGCAAATCTTATAAAATGATACAAGAAGAAATCATGAAGCTCATATGGACCTACTAAGTCTTCTGTTTTTTGCAATATGTCTCCGTTTTCATCGGCCGGTATAAGCTCAGGGCTAATAGGTGTGTCTATTATATCCATAAGAATATCGCAGGCTTGCTTGTCGAGATTGTGCAGGGCAACCCATTTGACGAGATACTTGACAAGAGTCTTGGGTATGCTTGTATTTACGCCATACATAGACATGTGATCACCATTGTATGTAGCCCAGCCTAAAGCTAATTCGGAAAGATCTCCTGTTCCGATTACAATCCCTGATGTTTGATTCGCAGCATCCATAAGTATTTGTGTACGCTCTCTGGCCTGAGAGTTTTCATAGGTTACATCATGTACAGAGCCATCAATGCCAAGATCTTTGAAATGCTGTAAGCATGCATCCTTAATGGATATCTCTCTTATTGTCACACCAAGACGTTTCATCAGGTTTATAGCATTATTATATGTACGGTCTGTTGTACCAAAACCTGGCATAGTTATACCGACAATCGATTCTCTTGGCATCTTTAGTTTGTCTACAGTCTGTATACATACGAGCAATGCTAAAGTAGAATCTAAGCCGCCTGATATACCTATCACAAGTGATTTGGCAAAAGATTTAATTATGCGTTGCGCAAGCCCGTTTACCTGTATATTAAAGATTTCATTACATCTTTCGTGCATTTGAGATTCACCGGAAGGAACAAACGGAGTCGGATTATAACTTCTTTCAAAAGGAAATTTAGCATAATCTACCTGATTTTGGCTAAATACAATCTCTGATGCTGTTATTTTATAATCAGAATCCTTTAGTAAATATGTTGAAGTTCTCTGTCGTAAAGAACGCAGTCTATCTATATCTATGTCTGAGGTTATCAATTGAGGCTCAAAACAAAATCGTTCTGCAGCTGCAATTAGATTTCCATTCTCGAATATTAATGCATTTCCGGCAAATACAAGATCTGTAGTAGATTCGCCAAAACCAGCAGAACTGTAAATATATCCGGAAATTGTCCTTGCTGATTGTTGTGAAATAAGAGAGCGCAGATATTCATGTTTTCCAACCATTTCATTACTTGCTGAAAGGTTTACAATAATATCGGCTCCAAGTAGTGCTTTTTTAGTTGACGGAGGTAATGGCACCCATAAATCCTCACATATTTCAATAGCAAATTTGTAATACGTGGATTCAAACAAAAGATCATTACCCACAGTAATCTCACCAATGGATGTATTTATTGTTTTTTTGAAGATAAGCTCTCCTGATTCAAACCAACGAGCCTCGTAAAATTCGCTGTAATTTGGTAGATAAATTTTTGGTACGGCCCCCAATATCTCACCTTTATAAATAACAAAAGCACAATTGTATAATTTATTTATAATGCGTAAAGGAGCACCTATAATTACTACAATATCATATTCCGAAAGCTGCTCTTTAATGTAAGCGATGGCAGCCAGAGCCTTATCCAATAGAAAGTTTTGTCCAAATAAATCACCGCAGGTATATCCAGTGACAGATAATTCGGGGAAAGCCAATAGCTTAACACCTTTTTCTACAGCA
Source organism: uncultured Bacteroidales bacterium (assembly GCA_947074165.1). GTDB lineage: Bacteria > Bacteroidota > Bacteroidia > Bacteroidales > JAUNSR01 > JAUNSR01. The sequence continues at coordinate 213 of CAMTOT010000169.1, read as the reverse complement.
TTTTTAGAAATTCTGATTATTTCTTCTGCATTGAAATCACACTCTCCTATTCTTAAAGCAGGTATAGCTGTTCCGACTTTTACATACCCAGTCAAACTAACTATGCTATTATATTTATTATTGTTCATAACTTGAAATTTCATTATAATTAATGAATGGCAAAATTATAGATCGGAAGAGCACACGTCTGAACTCCAGTCACCGCTCATTATC
>CAMTOT010000168.1 GCA_947074165.1 uncultured Bacteroidales bacterium | reverse complement strand
ACGAGATAATGAGCGGTGACTGGAGTTCAGACGTGTGCTCTTCCGATCTAGTCCGCTGTCGGGATTATCAAGCTTATATTTAAGATGTTTGTATTTAAATTTCCCCGATTCATTATTTAACAGATCTACAATAAACAGTCCGTCACTCGACCCTAGCCATAAACGGCCGTACTTATCAATTACGCTCCCTATTGCGCCTTTTACCTTCTCACTATCTGCGCCAAGAGGCTGTGTTATGTTTTTCTTTTCTAAATCATAAATATACAATCCCTGATTTGCACCAATCCACATAAGGCTGTTTATACTGTCATATTGAAGTATACCTACAAAATTGATTTTAGCTCCATTGCTATTTTGCTCCGATAAGTTTATTGATCTTCGCTCAGGGTGATTTATATCAATAATACTAATGCCATTGCCCCAGGTACCTATCCATAAATGCTCATCAGCATCTGCCATAATAGCACTAACAGAGTTATGACAAAGACTAGTGGAACTATCTTTAGTGAAATGCGTAAAATTATCATGCCCTTTCTTTTTTAGATTCAACCCACTCTCTACTGTACCAACCCATAAATTACCATTCTTATCTTCATATATGGAATTCACCGGATTAGGAGCAAGTGTATTATGATTATTTCTGTCATTTTTGTAATTTATAAATGTCAGTTCGCTGAATTTTATTTTATTGAGTCCACCAGCTTCCGTCCCTATCCAAACAATGTTACCAGATGCAAAACCGCAATTAACAAAATCACAATTCAAGTTACCTCCGGCAATATTATCACATTGATTTATTCTGATGAAAGTATCCGAAATAGGATTATATTGATTAATACCTCTATATGTAGCGACATAAATCTGATTATCGTCAGATACAAAAATATCAGTTATGTAATCTTGCGATATAGATGTCTGATCACAACTATCATGATTATATATTTTTATCTGCCCATTATAAATATTAAATCTATATAGACCGGCATCAGAACCAAACCATACTTCATTACCAATAATATGCATGGATGTTATTATTCCGACTGATAATTCTGTTAGTTTCTCTGATACTATCTCCGCTTTTAGTTTATTTCCGACATCCTCCTTAAATACATATATATTATTGTTTATTCCAATCCACATATCACCGGATTCACCACAATCTCGCATAGCAACAATGGGCACACGTGGCAATATATTTTCTACTCTGAAAAATTGAGATATCTCACCCCTTTTATTGAATTTAATTTTGTAAACATCAGCTCCTGATAATAACCAGATATTGCCTTTAGAATCTTTGCGCACTGATATAGTCTGATTTTCCCATATTGAACCTAAGCCGGCAGTCAGATCTGTAACCGGTGTTATTTTATTTGTCGAGATATCAAGAATATCAATCCCCCCTTCTGATGCTATCCATAACCGGCCATGGTCGTCTTCGGCAATCATACTTACAAAATTGCTTTTTAAAGAAGCAGGACTACTGTTTATATCATAGTTTATAAATTCATATCCGTCATATCTGGAGATACCTCCACCAGCTGTAGATAGCCATAAAAAACCACGGGAGTCTTTAAATATATCATCTATAAAGTTACAGACAAGACCATCTTCAATTGTAGTGTAAGTTATATTATATCTTGTAGCAGGAGTCGCTACTTCTGAATATACATATATTGATATTATATATGTAATAATAAGTAGTAGTATTCTGATAGGTTTCACGGTAATTACGGTTGATGTTTAAAAGATTGGCAAGTTATACTAAAATTATTAAACCTCAAATAATGAATCAAAAACATTCACATTGAGAAACTATTGATAGTAACCAATATATATTTATGGATTAATAATAGTTCTATTTAAAACGTCAATATTTACATCCTATAAAAACTGCTCTGTTTGTATCTTTGTCCTCTCAATAGCAGTTATTGTCCACCCATGACGATAAAATGAGCAATTATATTTGTAACGTGTAATATTTTTTGCTTATTATTTATATCAAGTCTGGATACTATGAAACAAACATGTACAGCTTTGCTTATATCGGCAACGGCACTTTTTACATCATGCAACAATAATAGTGCTTTCAAACCTACAGAATCTCCCAATCCATGGAGTGACAGTTATATCAATATCTCGTCAATGGAAAACTATAAAAGTTGGGGCACATATAATGTGCATGACCCGGCGTGTAAAAAATTCGGTGATTACTATTATATGTACTCTACTGATGCTATTCATGGAGAGAATCGTGAAGAGGCTTCTAAGCATAACGTCCCTTTAGGTAATATTCAAATCAGACGCTCTACAGATCTTATTAATTGGGAGTTTGTAGGATGGGCTTTTGATGATATTCCGTCGGAAGCTTCTGCCTGGGTGAGAGGTCTCAACAATGGAAGAGGCGCAGAAAATATCTGGGCTCCATATGTAATTGAAGCAAATGGTGTATACAGACTTTATTATTGCGTATCGGCATTTGGTAAAAAAACTTCCTACATCGGACTTGCAGAGTCTGACAATCCAGAGGGCCCATGGTTGCAAAAAGGATGCGTTGTAAAAACAGATTACAGTTCACCTGTAAATGCGATAGATCCAAGTATCATTGTAAATCCTCACAGCGGCGAATGGTGGATGCACTACGGTTCTTATTTTGGTGGATTGTACGCAGTAAAACTTAATGCAGAAACCGGACTAACTTATGAGGATAATGATTTAGGAATAGTGACTGCAAGACGAGCTAACTACAGAAAAGATAACCTTGAAGCACCTGAGATAATATATAACGAGGACAATAATATGTTTTATCTTTTTTACTCCTACGATCCGCTTATGACAACTTATAATGTGAGAGTGGGCAGATCTGAAAATATAGATGGACCGTTTCTTGATTTTTACGGGAATGAAGTGAGAGATACTACAAATAATTTTCCTATTCTTACAGCTCCTTACAGATTCAACAATCACCCGGGATGGGCAGGGACAGCTCATTGTGGCTTATTAAAGGATGATGATGATAAATACTTTATGGTACATCAAGGACGTTTATCTCCGGACAATCACCAGATGGTACTACATACCAGAGAAGTATTTTTCACAGAGTCAGGATGGCCTGTAGTATCTCCTCAGAGATATACAGGCAGTGATAAAAAGGAATTCAGAGATTGTGATATTGCTGGTAAATGGGAAATTATACGAATTACCGAACCCGCATATGAAAGAGAGCTTGAAGCAGGTCAAATCTTGTGGGGAGAAGGAGAACTTCGTGATAAAGAGCAACATCTGTCTACAACTCACACTTTTTACCAAAACGGTAACATAAGTGAAAGCGGTAGCTGGTCATTTAACGAAGCAAAGCAGCTCCTTAAACTTGAACTTAAAAATGAATGTATAGACGACATCATAATATTTGCAGGACACGACTGGGAAAATGAAAAAGAAACAGTCTTATTTACAGGTCTTGACAAAAATGGACGCTCCGTATGGGGCAAAAGAATAGAATAATTTATCTTAAAATAATATTATAAACTTATAAATATAATACTTCGATTTATGACACTACACAAAAAAATTTTAGCCTCTCTGGCTTTCTCGACTGTGCTTTCTCTTACAGCACAAACCAACGAGATGGTTATTCAGACTAATAAACCCGGTGCTACTATTCAGCCTACTATGTACGGTTTATTTTTTGAAGATATTAACTACGCTGCTGACGGAGGTCTGTACGCTGAAATGATTAAAAACCGCTCTTTTGAATTTCCTCAGAACTTTATGGGATGGGAAGTTTTTGGTAATGTTGAGCTAAAAAATGACGGTCCGTTTGAACGCAATCCGCATTATATCCGCATGGGACATTCTGGACACCAGCACAAACGCTCCGGACTTCAGAATGAGGGCTTTTTCGGCGTTGCTTTTAATAAAGACTCTGAATACAGATTTTCGGTCTGGGCCAGAGTACCGGATGGTAAAAAAGCGACATTTGCAGTTGAACTTATTGATCCAAAGTCAATGGGTGAATCGCAACAGATTGCAAAAGCAGATATAACTGTTGATTCTAAAGAGTGGAAAAAATATCAGGTTATTCTTAAGCCAGGTAAAACTGAGGCTAAAGGAAAACTAAGAATATTCTATAATCAGAATGAAACTCTTGACCTTGAACACCTTTCTCTCTTCCCCGTCGATACATGGAATGGACATGAAAACGGACTTAGAAAAGATTTGGCACAGGCTTTGGCCGACATCAATCCGGGTGTATTCCGTTTTCCTGGAGGCTGTATTGTAGAGGGGACAGATTTAGACACTCGTTATGACTGGAAAAAAAGTGTTGGTCCGGTTGAAAATCGACCATTGAATGAGAACCGTTGGCATTACACATTTACCCATAGATATTTCCCTGATTATTATCAGACTTACGGGCTTGGTTATTATGAGTACTTCCTGCTTTCTGAAGAGATGGGAGCAGAACCGCTTCCAATCCTAAGTTGTGGATTATCTTGTCAATTCCAGAATAAGGACCAGGATGCCCACGTAGCTGTATGCGATCTTGGTGATTATATACAAGATGCTCTTGATCTTATAGAGTTTGCAAATGGTAGTACTGACACTGAATGGGGTAAACTACGCGCTGAAATGGGACATCCAGAGCCATTTAATATGAAATATATAGGTATAGGTAACGAACAATGGGGATCAGAATATCCGGAGCGATTAAAACCTTTTATGGATGCTATACGAAAACAATATCCTGATATAGAGATAATAGGTAGTTCAGGTCCTGACTCAGAAGGAAAACAGTTTGACTATCTATGGCCTGAAATGAAGAAACTTAAGGCTGATCTTGTTGATGAGCACTTCTATCGCCCAGAATCCTGGTTTCTGACACAGGGTGCCAGATATGATAATTACGACAGAAAAGGTCCTAAAGTATTTGCTGGCGAATATGCGTGCCACGGAAAGGGTAAAAAATGGAACCATTTCAACGCGTCTCTTCTTGAAGCTGCATTTATGACAGGTCTTGAGAGAAATGCAGATATAGTTACGATGGCCACTTATGCACCTCTATTCGCTCACGTTGAGGGATGGCAGTGGCGTCCGGATATGATTTGGTTTGATAATCTACGTTCTGTAAAATCTGCAAGCTATTATGTTCAGCAACTTTATTCTCATAATAAAGGTACTAATGTACTCCCTATTACAATGAATAAAAAAGCTGTAACAGGAGCTGAAGATCAAAACGGTCTGTTTGCGAGCGCAGTATGGGATAAAAATGACAATTGCTATATTGTTAAGGTTGTCAATACTTCCGACAAACCACAAGATCTGTCTCTAAGCTTTGCTGGGATGAAAAAGAGAAACATGCTTACAAATGGTAAACTTATTACGTTCACTCATGACAATGTAGATACGGATAATACCCTTGATCAGCCATTCACCGTTATTCCTAATGAATCTGAAATAAGCATTGAAGGAAATAAACTTGAAACTGAAGTCCCGGCTAATTGCTTTGCTATTTATAAGTTTACTAACTCTTCTAAATAATAAATTTATATGATTAGTAAGAAATTATTAATTTCTTCTTTACTGTTTGCGTCTGGTGCTTTTTCACAGGCGCAGCAGTTAAAGAATTTTGTATCGGAAGGCAACCCTGTAATAAGACACAAATATACTGCCGACCCTGCAGCGCTTGTTCATGATGGTACTTTCTATATTTATGCTGGACATGATCAGTGTCCTGTACCTCATAATCATTATCAGATTAACGAGTGGCTGGTATTCTCAAGCAAAGACCTTAAGAACTGGACCGAACATCATGTACCGCTTACTCCTAAAGATTTCTCATGGGCTAAAGGAGAGGCATGGGCCAGTCAGGTTATTGAGCGCAACGGTAAATTTTATTGGTATGTAACAGTAGAGCATAAAGATATCAAAGGTAAATCCATCGGTGTCGCTGTTTCTGACTCTCCTATCGGACCATTTAAGGATGCGCGTGGATCTGCTTTAATCACGAACAATATGACCACTGAGCAAACTAAGATAGACTGGGATGATATTGATCCTACTGTATTTATAGATGATGACGGTAAGGCTTATATGTTTTGGGGAAATACACAATGCTATTATATTAAACTAAAAGATAATATGATTGAAGCCGATTCTCCTATATATACAGTTGACCTACCAAGGTTTACAGAAGCCGCATGGGTTCATAAAAAAGATGACTGGTACTATTTGTCATATGCCTCTGAATTTCCTGAAAAGATCTGTTATGCCATGAGTAAGAATATAAACGGCCCATGGGTGTACAAAGGTGTGTTAAACGAGCTTGCAGGAAACAGTAATACTAATCATCAGGCTATACTTGAATATAATGGAGAATGGTATTTCGTATATCACAATGGTGGAGCTGATGTGAATGGAGGTAGTTTTAGACGTTCTGTTTGTATAGATAAGCTTTACTACAATCCGGACGGTACGATGAAAAAAGTGATTATGACATCTGATGGTGTAAATTAAAACCTATGATCTCTGATAATTTCTAAGATGTTTCGATTTTATACTAACACTTAATCAATATAGATCGGAAGAGCACACGTCTGAACTCCAGTCACCGCTCATTATCT
>CAMTOT010000167.1 GCA_947074165.1 uncultured Bacteroidales bacterium | reverse complement strand
ACTAAAGGTAAGGCTAATATTTAATCCCAACAACCGAATTTATCCGCTGAGCCATTTATTCAATGCAGTATAATTTAAAGATTACTATAGTATATATGTAACGTGTATCATTCACTTTTTTAGTGTTTATTATTAAAAATGAGAAAACTATAGAACAAAATAAATTCCTGCATTGTTATTTATTATTGAAAGCCGGTCTTTAATTAAGAAGGCAGTAAATCATAGAGATTAAATATATCAATACGAATATCTCTTTTAAATAACAATAATAAAAATGTTTGATATGAAACAGGTTGCGTTATTATTTATGATAGCAAGTAGTTGTGCTCTTCTATCTTGTAGCGGTGGAAAAAAGAAATCTGACAATGCATTAACAACTCCTGATACAGCGATAGTTGTGTATGGACAGGAGACTGTTACCCCTGTTGACTCTGACTCTGTTATGGTTTCTGTAGCTGATACGGCTGCTGTAATAATAGTTGATCCGGCTCAACAAGGCAAAACACAGAAAAGTAGCGATAAGAAAAAGAAATAGTCTGCGCTTATAGCTAAATTAAAAGTATTTAGAAGGATAATAAGATCTTATTGGGTGTATCATTAAATGCTTAATCGCGTTATTAATATATCTCTAATAGTTTCTTATTATCTTTTTTATATACCTATGTAGACTTCTGCTTTGGTAAAAAAACATGATTCTCTTTATCTCTATTCGGAATTATTACCTATCTTAGATTTAAGATAAATAAATATTTTTGTCTATTTATCTAAAGACGGATAATAGTAATAAATAATTATTGAACTAATTATAAGTTGATAATCTTAATAAAAGAATATTATGAATAAGCAGTTGATAAAAATTGATGATACAATCAAGTGGCTTGAGGCTAATGTATCGGAGGATTCATGTGTTTTGATAATGGCTATGGCTGAAGAAACCGAGCCAAAGAGAGAGGAGAGTGATGAGGCTTCTGATGAGTCTGCAGATGCAGATTCCTATGCAAGAAAAGTAGAGCTTAAAACTTTTATAGAGGGTTATGACGAGGATTTAAGCATTATGTTGGCCAAGAAGATGGTTCTTATACCTTTATTCTCTGAGATATTCACTGATGCGCTTTCAAAATTAAATATATCTATAGATCTTGATTCTTTTGATAAGTGGCGAGCAAAGAACAAATATGATAATCATTTTGATGTTTTAGATATTAATGAAGATTCTGTAAAACCTATAGAAGGAGATATTCAGGAATATGTAAAGGTTATGCAGGAATTTTGTGTATGGATGAACGCAAAACCTTCAAGAAATCTTACGTTATTGGCATTTGCTGACGATGATCTTAATTCTGAGAAAACAACTTTTGCAATGGGATTCCCACCGGATATATCAATAATGCTGTCAAAAGAATTTGCTGATAATAAAGGCTTCTGTGAAGTAGTAGAGAGTTCTATTTACGCTAAAGAAAAAGGAGCTACTTTTGAAGAATTTAAAGAGTGGAAGAAGAGCATAAAGAAATAATCAATAAGTATTGATACAAAACAAAAGCGGACAATGGGAGATAAAATCACCAGTAGTCCGCTTTTGTTTGATAATAAACATTATTTACGCTGCGTAGTTGTATCTGTTTTATATGTATCTTCTGTTCTTTTATTCTTGCTTTTAAATATACTCCATAGTTCGCCCAACGTAGAAAACTCTTTTTTCATCATTATACCAACACCCTGGGTCGTCAAAGCTGATTTAACTGAATAGTTACGGTCATTATAATGGTTGTAGGCTTTCAAACGGAAGGAGCCTGCAGGATTTAAAAGATATTCAAGATCAAAATCACCAATGAAAGAGTTATTACTATTTGTTTGATCATCACGGTATCCTAAATTACCATTAAAGATAAGCCTGTTGTTAAGAAGCTGAGATGATAATGCAAGCTCTACCTCAACATCCGAAAAGTCACCTTTATCACTTCTTATATTAGTTCCTATATTCCAATTGTCGCTAATCTGTCCCAATAGGTTGTTGAGTTGCGAAGAGAGTGTAGATGAAGCAACTGAGGCCAACTCGTTATATCTGTATTGTTGTCCAGCATTGGCATAATCCGGAGTATAAAATTTATTAAGTACCATAAGATATATCATCTGTCTGTTTAACATATCATCTGTACATATTATACTCTTTACCTGTCTGTCAATATCCTGACTAACGGTAGGCAGATTAATATCGAAACTTAAATCAGGACGACGCAGGTCACCTTCAATATTAAGAACACACTGTACCGGTACAGTAGGACGGCTTAACTCTTTTGAATCTGCAAACATCGACTCGCTAAGGTCTGTAAGGTTGGCCGTAACCTGATATATTGCCTCAATTCCAAGTTCAGCACCAAGAGGATCGCCTCTGAAAGCTATTGTGCTTCCTTCGCTAATAGAGAAATCTCTCATAATAACATCTTGAAGATTGAAGTAATAACTACCTTTTTCTATAGTATAAGTACCATATAATCTAAGATCATTAGCTTTATTGTATTCGAGTCTCACATTGCCGGCTCCCGTGCCACGTATCATGTCACCTGTATTTGGGTCCATAATTAGTGTTATCTGAGCTTCAGGCGTACCCTCCATCTGAATGAAAATATTTAAATCGAAAGGATCTTCTATAGTCGTTTCTTTATGAAGTGCATGCATATCATTGAAGACTGACTCATCAACAGTATTTAATCTGCTTTTGTCCCTGAATGTGATAAATTGATAATCTCCCGCTGTCATATTATCACCCAAAGAGAAGAAGAACTTAGAATTTGATTTATTCTTCGCGATAATATCTATAGTGGCAGATTTTGAATCTCCATAAATAGCTCCATAGCCGGTAGCGTAAATAGTACCCCAATAAACAGGATTTATCTTCTCATTGACATTAAAGGCAAGAAATGTGCCGTTTTGAGGAATTGCAAATCCAACATTGTATGAAAAATTACGAAAATGAGAGTATTTTAAATCTGCATCTACATAAGCCCGATTTCTATGACGGTCAAGTATAACAATATTTTTTATAGAAAGACCTTCTGTCGTAAACTCTATAGAGTCAGAAAAAGAGTAATATGTATTAGTATATTCTACACCAAATGACGCATTGTCAATAAATGGCTTTCCTACAACATTAAGAGCGCTGAATTTGCCATACAAAGAAATATTGCCCGAGGCTTTACCTTTCAGGTCCTTTAGTATATCGTCAGTCCATTCCTTTATGAATGATACATCAATGCGATTAGCGTCAAAGTCAAGATGAATAGAGTCATTTCCAATGAATATACCACCGTCAATCTTTGTGTCTGGTATTTCATTTTGAGTTACTACAGCATCAAGCATAACAGCTTTGTCTGGATTATTCCAATGACTTTTTACTTTCAGATCACCAATATCTACTCCTTTATAAGTAAAATCCTTTACTTTCAGACTATCTGTTTTAATGACAGGCATCTTGTTGTCATATGTAAGCAAAAACTCACCTGTACCATGACCACCAAATTGCACATTGTCAATATTCAAAATTTCAAAAATATAGTCAAGGTTTACATCGTTAAGATTAAGCAGAAGAGAATCTTTTGACATTGCCGAGAATGTGCCGTCAACTCTAATGTGTTGTAGGTTATGATGAACTTCAAAATCCCTGACTGATATTCTCCCTGAATCAATCTTTGCGGAAGATTGCTCGACTTTCCATATAGAGTCATTAAATATTAATATTGAAGGCATAATATCAATCTCTGTAGAAATAGGATATTTTCCATCCCTTCTTGTGAATCTGGTACTTGTTGATATATTTCCGCTATAAGTTTGCAGTGCCAGGTTACTCCAGTCAAGCCTTGTGTCAACAATTCCATCTGATGCAGATGCATTTATAATTAAAGAAAGCGGTTCGTTATGTTTATTAAGCTTTTGAGTTTGTATCCTTGCCTGTAGCTTCTCGCCCGGTTTAGATATATATATCGAGCCGTCACGTAATCTGAATTTTCCATAATTAATGGCAGGGAGAGAGCCTTCCACCTGAAATTTATGTATGTTGCCACGATAGAAACCATTTAAAGAAGCCGGTTTAAGTAGAGTGGCAGGTAGCTTAAGTACACTGCTTAAAACCTTAGTGTCAGAAATATTGACTGTAAAATCAAAATCATTAAAACTATTTTCAGATTTAGCTGATTTTCGGTAAGTACTATTATCTGTCAAAAAAGGAAGACTGCCGGATATGCTTCTTTTGATTTCTGTCAATAATTTTTTGAAATTATATTCTCCGTGTACTTGTGCATTGATAAATTCAGAATTAACTCTTAATGTTTTTGGTGAATTATCAGCGTCTGATGTAGCAGTTACTTTATCAAGAAAAAATCGTTCTTCATCATTAGCTAACAGCAAAGAATCAATCTCTATAATCCCATGAGCGGACGAAAAGTCCTTTCCTTCAAAATTGACAGAAACGGAGGTTGTAAATGTCAGATTGTTTAAATGGGGTGTTATATTTATTGTTGATAGGTTTATGTTATTAATATTTACAGAAAGGTCAAAAAGATTATTATTGTTGTCCAGTTTTGCTTTGCCCGAAATATTTAGATTCGCGTTAGGGTCGTTAAGTTCTAACTTCCCGTTTATACTCTTTCCATAGAAAGCTGCATCGAGAGTAAGCTCATTATAACGATAGTTCTTAATCTCAAAATTATATATACGCCCTTTTATACTACCTCTGGGTGCTATACTTTTATTTAATATGCCATCAACAGTTAAATCAAGAGATACAGAACCTAAGTTTTTTTCAGAAGATAAAAGCTTGCCAAGATTGAAGTCAGTAGCAATAAGAGCCCCCTGGTAGCTGAGCTGTCTTTTGTCTATGTCATTTCCAAGTAAAATATCAGCCCTGATAGTCCCAACGTCAGTGCGCACATTGCCATAAGCTACAAGGTTTTTTATAAATCCTGAAATCTGTCCATCAAAACTAATATTACCAGCATTATTTATTATAGAGGAGATATCTTTATCTGGCAAGATATAGTTTTGGGCTATTTTTTCTATAATATATGGAGTGACATCAAGCTGATCGATTTTACCAAATATATATGCGTCATTGGCTGACTTTACCCCGGTAAGAGTAGCATCAGCTCTTAATGTAATATCATTTCCATAACTCATGTTTATGTAGGGAATAGATATTTGTTTGAAAGTCCCTTTTGCCCTTAAACTAATGTCCATAGTTTGATGGAAATTTCTCAATCTGCTTTCAAATGCAGAAATGTCAACAGGGCTTATATAAGAATGGCTCATATACATATCAAATCCGACCGAACTAAGAAAATCCGAACTTTGGCTTAAGTCCGAGTAGTCTAATTGCATATCGTCTATAGCTACTTTAGAATTAGGAAGGGCAATCTGAAAATCCCGTAATGAGGCTTTTGATTTATTAGCAGCAATATGTAGTGATACCTTATTCAATTTAAAGCCGGATTTTTCTTCGAATCCGAACTTCTTTATTTGAATATTAAGAGAATCAGCTGTAAGGGTTTTTAGTGAGATTGTAGATTGTATATTCGAAATTTGTATGTGATTCTTATCAAATACAGAGTCCTTTAGTGGTTCTCCAATAATATCATAGTTTATAGATCCGCGTCTTAGCAAAAGAGTTCTTAATTGAATTTCAAATGGAAGCTCTTTTTTTATAGTATCATTTGACTGAAAGGCATCAGCTATAAACTGATAATTAGCAGGTGAGTTTTTGTCCGCTTTATTAATATTTGCATTAAAACCAGAAAGTATTACTGTGCTAATAGAGATTTTTTTGTTTATCGCAGCCGATAAATCAAATCGAGCGGCAAGGTTGTCAACATATAAAAGAGTGTCATCCTTTTGGTCATATACAGTGACACCGCGTAAAGATAATTTATTAAAAGGTTCTATCTTTATGTCGGTTATATTGATCTTTGTATCAAGTAGTTTGCTTAGCTCCTCTTTAGCCGTATCCTTCACGAAACTTTGCAATGCAGGCAGACCAAATATAAAATAAAGAATTCCGTAAATGGCAATAGTTCCAAATACGGACCAAATAAGAAATAGTTTTATGTAGTTTATTATTCTTAGCATAACGTAAAGTTGCCACAAAAATATAATTAAATTTGCAGACAATATTCAATAGTGCAGATAAATAAAGAAAAAAAGCTATTTTTTAAAATGGAAAAAACAATAATATTAGGGATTGAATCTTCGTGTGATGATACATCGGCTTCAGTTATAGCCGACGGCGTTATGCTTTCTAATGTAATATCAAGTCAGGCTGTGCATGAATCTTATGGAGGTGTTGTCCCTGAATTAGCATCGAGGTGTCATCAGCAAAATATAGTTCCGGTAGTATCGGAAGCATTAAAAAGAGCCGGTATCTCAAAAGACGAATTAAGCGCAATTGCGTTTACAAGAGGTCCTGGGCTTATGGGATCACTTCTTGTTGGTACTTCTTTTGCAAAAGGTTTTGCCTCTGCTCTTGAAATACCTATCGTAGATGTAAACCATCTACAGGCTCATGTCTTGGCACATTTTATAAAGGAGAGTGACACAGATAATGATCAACCTAACTTCCCGTTTCTGTGCCTTCTTGTTTCC
>CAMTOT010000166.1 GCA_947074165.1 uncultured Bacteroidales bacterium | reverse complement strand
TATGTTTGCCCCGCACAGTAGTTGTCGGCATTGCGTGTAGTGGTATCATCCTTGCCTTGATTTGTTTTCATGCTGGTAACTTTAGTATTAAATTATTGGATATTATGATTTACCGTGCTTCATGTTTCATTCTGCAAATTTTTATATTTTTACCTTATTTTATGTTTAATAATTGTTCTATTATGTATCTATAAACAAAACTATTTTCAAAAATAAAAAACTATACATACTCATTATCAATCAAAAAAATTGGAGCATCAAAACCTACTTATTGTACAAATGTTAAGTCTGCAATGTTAACATTTTAGCCATACTCAAACTTTTCACAAAGCTTATTGGCAAGTAACATCATGTAAAAAAAAAGCTGCCCGATGTGGATTTATCGGACAACTATATGCCATAAAGCAGATATTCTATATGATTTATATTATTATGTGATACAATATTCTAAGATATGACTCATACAAAGAAGTTATACATCACTTAGAATATGCAAATGGAGTCAACAAAATAATTTGTTAATATTATTTTGTTGACTCCATTTGTTGTTATCATACAGCATCTACCACATCGTAGTTTTGAGGCACCTCAATCGTAGTTCCTTTTCGTATCTTATAACCAAACGCAGCTACAACCAGAGTCATAACAGGACTTAAAAGATTAAAGAAACAGAACGGAAAATACACAAGTGTTGCGACACCAAGTACGGCAGATTGAGCCATACCGCAACTATTCCATGGTATCAAAACCGATGTTACGGTTGCCGAATCTTCAAGTGTTCGACTCAAGAGCTCTGGTTGATAGCCCTGCTTCTTATAAATGCCGGAAAACATCCTACCCGGTAGTATAATAGATATATATTGATCTCCTGTAGCGAAATTAAGAAACAAACATGCTCCTGTCGTAGAAGCTACTGTTGAGAATGTACTTCTCATCATTGAAACAAGCTTATTAGTAATAGACTGAAGCATACCGCTTGCCTCAAGTGCACCGCCAAAACACATAGCGCATATTATCAACCATACAGTATTAAGCATACCGCTCATGCCTTTTGTAGCTACAAGTTCATTTAGCATCTCGTTACCGGTTTCCGGTGCTACTGGTCCATACGCAGAATTAAGCACTACCTGCACTGTATTTGCTATACTAAAAGAGTCTCCTGAAATACCGCTCACATTATTTATCATAGCCGGCTGAAAAATAATAGCCCCAAGCCCACCTAATATAACACCTGTAAAAAGAACAATCACAGCAGGTATCTTTTTTACTATCATAAATAATATTATCGCAGGAATAACAAATAGGAACGGACTAATATTATAGTTTTCAAGAAGTACTTGAGTAAGTTCCGTAACCTGAATATCTCCAGAATGAGATCCTAGAAGTCCATATAAAGTAAAAATAACAATCGTGATAATAAAAGACGGAACAGTCGTTATCATCATATATCTTATGTGTGAAAATATATCCGTATTAGCTGTTGTCGCTGCCATGTTTGTTGTTTCTGACAAAGGAGATACTTTATCACCGAAATATGCTCCTGAGATAATAGCTCCTGCTATCCAGCCAGGCTCAAACCCAAGCACAAGCCCAATACCCATCAGGCCTACCCCTACAGTAGCTATCGTTGTCCAGGAGCTGCCGGTAGAGATTGATATAATAGCAGACACAACACAAGCTGTAGCGAGAAAAACAGTGGGATTGATAACCTGCAGTCCATAATACATCATAGCCGGTATAATGCCGCTTAACATCCATGTTCCAGCCATTGCACCTATCAAAAGCAACACAAGTATAGCTGGTGTAGAGTTAGCAACACCACTAATGAACCCTTTTTCAAATTTATCCCATGGGGTTTTATATTTCCACATAGAAAGCAACACAACTACCGCCGTAGCAAGTAGAAGAACAAACTGAATGGACCCATCTAAAGCCGCATCGCCAAATATGCGCACGTTAATAATCAACAACACGACAAGGGACAAAACAGGGATTAATGAAAACCCAAACGAAGGTAATTTCTGATTCTTCATCTTAAATTTCTATATATCTTCTCTTCTTAATTTATGAAAAAAGCAATAATATACATTATACATGTATATATACAGTTGGTATATTTTCATTTCAAAGATAGATATTCTAACGTCAACACCCATTAATTCTTGTATATACTTAACTAAATCTAACTACATTTCCGATTATGAAACAAAAAATTGGAATAATCAATGTATATTCATGCAATACACATACTCGTGTTTTTTTAAAATCATACTCACAGTATTGTTAAAACGGATTTATGCAATTGTACAGTTACTCTAAATTAGGTATTATTTTACTTCATTTTTTACTTAAAATCGATTAGAGTACAACAAATAACTATTATATTTGCGACCAATTTGCTATGTAGAGATTACAAAAATGAGTAAAACAATCGAACATATTGGTACTGTAAAACAGATCCATAAAGAAATGGTGGATGTGCTTATAGTACAAAAATCAGCCTGCTCGGGATGCCACTTAAAAAGTGCATGTACAGCATCTGATATGTCTGAAAAGATTATTGAAGTCCCGGTCATTGATTCAAAACTTAATGTTGGTGACGAGGTAGTCGTAGTAGGAACAAGCAGAATGGGTTGGCAAGCCGTAGGCTACGCCTTCTTTCTGCCATTTATCATTATGATGGTTACATTAATCATTAGTTTAGAAAAATTGAATGAATTAACTGCGGGATTAATTGCTTTAGGTGTTCTGATGCCATATTACCTGACGCTTTATTTTTTCAGAGATAAGCTGAAAAAGAAATTTGTATTTTACATTAAATAAAACCATATCACTCTATGAATTTAATTTGGATCGCTTTGATTACTCTTGGTGTGATCGGAGCCATAGGAGCTGTGATTCTGTTTATAGTTGCACAGAAATTCTATGTTTATGAAGACCCTCGCATTGCCGAGGTGGGAGAAGTTCTTCCACAGGCAAACTGTGGAGGTTGCGGTTTTCCCGGTTGTGGAGGTTTTGCTGAGGCTTGTGTTAAAGCAAGTTCGCTTGACGGTTTAAACTGTCCGGTTGGTGGTTCTGCAGTTATGGAGCAGGTAGCAGGTATCTTAGGTCAGACAGCTTCGGCTGCCGAACCGAAAGTAGCTGTAGTACGTTGCGGTGGTTCATGTTCGGCTAGACCTAAAACATCTGTTTACGACGGCGCTAAAAGTTGTGCGGTGGCTGCTGCTACTTCTGCCGGAGATACGGGTTGTTCTTTTGGCTGTTTCGGACTTGGCGACTGCGAGGTTTCTTGCGACTTCGACGCAATTCACATCAATCCTGAAACAGGATTACCGGAAGTAAACGAAGATAAATGTACGGCTTGTGGTGCATGTGTTAAGGCTTGTCCTAAATTCATCATCCAGCTTCGTAAGAAAGGCAAAAACAACCGTCGCGTATTCGTTAGCTGTGTAAACAAAGACAAAGGTGGAGTTGCACGTAAAGCTTGTACAAGCGCTTGTATTGGTTGTAGTAAATGTGCTAAAGAGTGTCCGTTTGACGCTATCACAGTTGAAAACAACCTTGCTTACATTGATTACGACAAATGTAAATCTTGTCGCAAATGTGTTCCTGTATGCCCTACCGGCGCTATTGTTGAAGTAAATTTCCCTCCAAGAAAAGAGAAACCAGCTGATGCGGCTCCGGCAGCTAAACCGGTTGCTCCGAAAGCGGAAACTCCAAAGGCGGAAACACCTAAAACAGATGCACCTGCTGCACCAGAAGCTCCTAAAGCTGACCAGAGCAATAACGACTCTCCCGCTACAGAGGCTTAATCTTAGTATTAATAATTAAATCAAAAAAACTATATGTTAAAGACATTTCGTCTGGGGGGTATTCACCCTGCCGAAAATAAATTGTCTGCAAACAAGAAGATAGAATCACTTGAACTTCCTAAACAGGTGATTATCCCTCTTGGACAGCATATCGGAGCTCCTGCTCAGGCAGTTGTAAACAAAGGCGACAAAGTAAAAGTTGGTACTTTGATTGCTCAGGCTTCAGGTTTTGTTTCTGCTAACATTCACTCATCTGTGTCTGGTACAGTTGCTAAAATCGATGTAGCTCCGGATTCTTCCGGCAACAAACGCCCTGCAATATTCATTGATGTAGAGGGTGACGAATGGGAAGAATCTATCGACCGCTCTGACAAACTTGTGAAAGAGATCACAATGGATTCTAAAGCTATTGTAGAGAGAGTTAAAGATTGCGGTATCGTAGGCTTGGGTGGTGCTACATTCCCTTCTCACGTTAAGCTGTCTCCTCCTCCGGGATCAAAAGCAGAAATCATTGTTATCAATGCCGTTGAGTGCGAACCTTACCTTACTTCCGACCACCAGCTTATGCTTGAAAAAGCTGATGAGATCCTTGTAGGTGTTAAGATTCTTATGAAAGCTGTTAACGTAGAGAAAGCGGTGATAGGTATCGAAAACAATAAAAAAGACGCGATAAAACTAATGAGCGAAAAGGCTGCTGATTATGCCGGTATCACTATCGAACCTCTTAAAGTGCAGTACCCTCAAGGTGGTGAAAAACAGCTTATAGACGCTTGTATTCGCCGTCAGGTTCCTTCCGGAGCTCTTCCTATCGCTACTGGCGCGGTTGTTCAAAATGTCGGGACAGCTTTTGCTGTATACGAAGCAGTACAGAAAAACAAACCTTTGTTTGAGCGCGTAGTAACAGTTACAGGTAAATCTCTTGCAAAACCATCTAACTTCCTTTCTCGTGTTGGCACACCGATGAATCAGCTTATCGAAGCTGCCGGTGGTCTTCCTGAAGATACAGGTAAAGTTATTTCAGGTGGTCCGATGATGGGTAAAGCGATGCCTTCTACAGATTCAATGGTCGTAAAAGGCTGCTCTGGTATCCTTATCATGCAGAGTCTTGAGGCAAAACGCAAGGAAATGAGCGACTGTATCCGTTGCGCGAAATGTGTCCACGTTTGCCCTATGGGTCTTGTTCCTTCATATCTTATGAGAGTGAGCGAACTTAATATGGTTGAAGAAGCTGAAGCTGACCGCGTATACGACTGTATCGAATGTGGTTCTTGTAGCTATACTTGTCCGGCAAACCGTCCTCTTCTTGATTATATCCGCCTTGGCAAAGGAAAAGTAATGGGTATCATGAGAGCAAGAGCGGCAGCAGCGGCTCCTAAAAAATAATAAGTAATTCTATTAATTCTTTATAAACAGGAATTGAATAAATAAAAAAACAATGAGTAAAAAACTTAACGTATCATTATCACCGCACGTACACAGTGGTCACACTGTAGGCGGGGCTATGTACGGTGTTATTATCGCATTGATTCCGGCACTTCTTGCTTCTTTTTTCTTTTTTGGTTTAGGAGCTGTAGTCGTTACTCTTGCGTCGATTCTATCGTGTGTGGCTTTTGAATACCTTATTCAGAAATTTATTATGAAGAAAGAACCAACTATTTGTGATGGTTCTGCTATTCTGACAGGTCTTCTTCTTGCGTTCAACGTTCCATCAAACCTTCCAATATGGATTATCGTTATCGGTGCTCTTTTTGCTATCGGTGTAGCGAAACTTTCTTTCGGTGGTTTGGGTAACAATATTTTCAACCCTGCTCTTGCAGCGCGCGTATTCCTTCTTTTATCTTTCCCTGTACAGATGACATCTTGGCCTGTACCCGGACAGCTGACTGCTATCGGATCTGACGCCGTAACTGGAGCTACTCCACTTCAGCTTATGAAAGCCGGAATGCCACAGGATTTCTCTACAATGGATCTTCTGTTCGGTCAGATTGGCGGTTCTCTTGGTGAGGTTTCTGCAATAGCGCTACTTATCGGATTCGCTTATATGTTGTTTAAAAAGATCGTTACATGGCACATCCCTGTTTCTATCTTCGGAGCTGTTGTAGTTATGTCACTTATATGTGGTGTAAATCCGGTAGAACAGCTATTTGCTGGAGGTATGATGCTTGGAGCGATATACATGGCTACTGACTATGTTTCATCTCCTATGACACCACGCGGTATGATTATCTACGGTATCGCTATCGGCGCATTAACTGTTATCATCCGTACTCTTGGAGCTTATCCTGAAGGTATGTCATTTGCTATTCTGATTATGAATGCATTTACGCCGCTTATCAACGCTTATGTTAAACCTAAAAGATTCGGGGAGGTTGTAAAATAATGGCTAAAATGAAATCTTCACTGGTAAATATGGTTGCCGTACTTACCGGTATCACTTGCCTTGCGGGTGGTATACTTGGATTCGTAAGCGGTGTTACCGCAGAACCGATTGCAGCGTCTAAACTGGCAAAACAGGAGAATGCAATTCGTCTTGTTGCACCGGAATTTGACAACAACCCTATCTCTGATCAGTGGGTAGCGGAACTTGCCGACGGTACTACAGCTACAATCTTTCCTGCTAAAAAAGGAAACGAAACTGTGGGAGCGGCTGTACAAGCGGTTACTAAAAAAGGATTTAGCGGCGAAATAACTATTATGGTTGGTTTTGACAAAGAAGGCAATGTACTTGGTTACAGCGTTCTTTCTCACGCTGAAACACCGGGTCTGGGTTCTAAAATGCCTGAATGGTTCTCTGAAGGCGGTAAAGGAAACATCATCGGTAAAAA
>CAMTOT010000165.1 GCA_947074165.1 uncultured Bacteroidales bacterium | reverse complement strand
GATCTACACCAGGGCGTACACTCTTTCCCTACACGACGCTCTTCCGATCTATTCCGGCTTTCTATGTAATAACCGATTGAAATAGAAAGTTATCTCTGTGTCGTGAGGCAAAGAGTCATTCAATAAAATAATATATATGAAAAAATCTGTCGCAAAGATGGATCTGGGAACAGCAGATGTAAAAAGCCTGCTAATTAAGTATTCAGTACCTGCCATTGTATCGCAGATGGCGGCCTCCCTTTATAATATAGTTGATAGTATATTTATTGGTCATGGAGTAGGAGCAATGGCAATAACCGGACTTGCAGTTACATTTCCACTTATGAATCTTTCCGCTGCATTTGGTGCTCTGGTAGGAGCAGGCGGATCAACTCTCGTATCAATCAAGATGGGACAGAAAGATGAGCATAGCGCTACACACGTACTTGGTAATGTTGTGTCTCTTAATCTTTTATTGGGTATTACACTTACAATAATAGGATTAATGTTCATGGATCCAATTCTTTATTTTTTCGGAGCCAGCGCTGATACTATTCCTTATGCCCGCGATTATATGGAGATTATTCTTTACGGAAATGTGATAACACACTTATATCTGGGGCTTAATAACGTGATGCGCTCGTCGGGTTATCCTAAGAGGGCAATGCAGATGACCTTACTTACTGTATTTGTAAATGCTGTGCTTGACCCTATATTTATATTCGGTTTTGGCTGGGGCATAAGGGGTGCGGCTATAGCTACTATCATAGCGCAGGTTATAGCTCTTATTGCTATAATATTCCACTTTATGGATAAGAGTGCTATTCTTCATTTCAAGAAAGGAATCTGGGGCTTTAAAAAGCATATTATATCCGGTATATTATCGATAGGGATGTCACCTTTTATATTTAATTTATGCGCCTGCCTCGTAGTTGTCATTATAAACCGTTCGTTGCAGACATATGGCAGCGACCTGGCTATCGGAGCTTATGGTATAGTGAACAGGATTGTAATGCTATTTGCAATGATTGTATTCGGATTTAATCAGGGTATGCAGCCAATAGCCGGATATAATTTCGGCGCAAAACAATATCTAAGAGTGAATGAAACGCTTAAGCATACCATAATATGTGCCACTCTCGTGACCACGTTTGCGTTTATAGCCGGAGAGTTTTTTCCACGACAAATGGCAATGATGTTTACTACAGATGAGGAGTTGATCGGCATGGCTGCACAAGGTATGAGAATAGTTGTAGCTGTATTTCCTATTGTTGGCTTTCAGATGGTTACGGCAAACTTTTTTCAGTCTATCGGAATGGCTAAAAAAGCAATATTTATGTCTGCTACCCGTCAGCTCATATTTTTAATACCTCTTATGCTTATACTACCGCTTATATTCGGACTTGACGGAGTATGGCTTAGTATGCCGGCTTCTGATTTGCTATCTACTTTTCTTGCGGCATATTTGCTGACCCGCCAGTATAAATCGTTTAAAGCTCATGGCAGCATGGCTGTGGAAGCGGCTTAATGTATTTGTATACTGAACCAAACCTAAATATCAATTGTAAATATTAAAACTAACTGTAAATGTGGTATTCAAAATATCTTGAAGCATACGGAAAGACGATAGACAATGTATCACCTGATATTTTTGATACAGTAAAGAAAAGAATTGAGGCTCTGCAAAGTGATGAACCTGTCGCTTCTGTTGTCTTGATTGGCTATAATGAAGAGCGGCATCTGTTGGCTGCTTTGTGGGCATTGTCTGATATGAAATGTAAATATCCTATAGAGATAATAGGAGTTGACAACGTCTCTAAAGATAAAACGGCTGAGGTATATGAGCGTTGCGGCGTGCCATATTTTACAGAAACACGTAAAAGCTGCGGTTGGGCAAGAAGTTGCGGGCTTATAAATGCTAAAGGAAAATATCATATTAATATTGATGCAGATACTATGTATCCTCCGCTTTATGTGGAATCTATGATTGATGAGCTTGAGAAATCAGGTGTTGTGGCTGTATCTTCGCTTTGGAGTTATATGCCCGATAAAGAGCATCCGGCGTGGTTTTTGTTTATATATGAGTTTTTTAGAGATACACATCTTTGGATTCAGCACTTTAAACGTCCTGAGCTGAGTGTGCGTGGTATGGTATTTGCTTATGACACCCAACTTGCTCAAAAGATAGGTATCCGTACCGATATAATAAGAGGAGAAGACGGATCACTTGCGTTAAGTCTTAAAAACTATGGGAGAATATCCTTTCTCAGAAGTCGTAAAGCACGAGCCGTGACCGGTTACGGTACCGTCTCTGCCGATGGTTCTATGATAAATGCTCTTTGGGTAAGAATAAAAAAACAGTTTTGCGGAATAGGAGATTACTTCACCGCAAAAGATAAATATGATGACGAGGATGCAAATCTCGTTAAATAAAATAGCAATTAATAGGTATTTACCCTCTGATTGAAAATGTGTTACTTTGCCTTCATATAAAATGAATTATAATATGGTAGATAAATATCTGGAAACAGACCGTATGAGTGACCTGATTTGCGATAACTATTCGCTTCTTCAGGTTATGAGCCGGTTTGGCATCTCTCTTGGTTTCGGAGATAAATCAGTAAAAGAGGTTTGTCTTAATAACAATGTGGATTGCCACACTTTTCTTGCCGTTATCAATTTTGTTGTAGGCGGATCATCAAGATTTGAATATGCCTCAGACATGATCTCTGTTGCGTCACTGATGGATTATTTGAAGCAATCTCATATATATTTTCTTGAATTTAATTTCCCGATGATACGACGTCGCCTGATTGAGGCGATAGATTGTTCGGCTAATGATGTATCCTATCTGATTTTAAAGTTTTATGATGAGTATGTGAGCGAAGTTCGTAAACATATGGAGTTTGAGGAGCGTACTGTATTTAAGTTTGTAGATTCTCTATTAAACGGAGTAGTGCCGGAGAACTTTGAATTTACTACTTTCTCAAAAAATCATAAGCCTATTGATGAGAAGCTTAATGAGCTAAAAAATATTATTATAAAGTATTATCCTGCCGAGAAAAATAATAATCTTCTTAACAATGTATTATTTGATATATTTATTTGTGAAGAGGGTCTTAACCTTCATAGCAATGTAGAGGATTATATGTTCGTTCCCGCTGTAATGAATCTTGAAAGGAGTCTGAGAAATGAGCTTGAATAACGAACCAATACACATTGCCGTAGCCGAGAGTTCTCTTATCATAAGAAGCGGTATGATAGTTGCTCTGAAACGTATGCCGGGCATGAAAATTCATGCTGTGGAGGTTGTCTCACAGGATTCGCTTGAGGATTGCATTAAGATGCATACGCCGGATATTCTTATCGTTAATCCGTCTTTTAATCATCACTTTAATGTAGGCGTGTTTAAAGAGAAATATCCTGATATAAAGTGTTTGGCGTTGCTGTGTTCGTTTATGGATCAGAGTATGCTATCTAAATATGATGATTCTTTCTCAGTTTTTGACCCTATAGAGATTATTGCATCAAAGATTGAAACCCTTTTAAAAACAGAAATGGAAGAGGATGTGATATCAAATGAAGAGGAGGGCAGTAATCAGGAAACGTTGAGTTCGAGAGAAAAAGAGATCGTAGTATGTGTTGTAAAAGGGATGACCAATAAAGAGATAGCAGACGCTTTGTATCTGTCTATTCATACGGTCATAACACACAGGCGTAACATAACAAGAAAATTACAGATTCATAGCCCGGCAGGTTTGACTATTTACGCTATAGTAAATAAGCTGGTGGATATAAAGGATGTGAAATAATAAGAATTATAAATCGTAAAGAGAGGAAAGATCTTGGTGTAAACTATGATTTTTCCTCTTTTTTATGTCCGTGTATATTAAATAATTTTAAGAAATATACAATATTTAGATTATATTTGGATAATCTAAATATTGGTACATATATGAGAACACACACAATTGCTTTATTTTTATGCTTAGGCATAAGTAATGTATTTGCTAATGATGATTTGAAGATATGGTTTGATAAACCGGCCGAATTCTTCGAACAGGCATTTGTTTTGGGTAATGGACGCATGGGGGCTACGGTACACGGAGGCGTAAATTCGGATATGATATATCTGAATGATGCGGAACTGTGGGCAGGCGAACCGGTTGATAATTCTGAGAATGCGGGAGCATTTAAAAATCTGTCTTCAATAAGGGACGCTCTCAAAAATGAAGACTATCGTAAAGCAGAATCCCTGCATAAGACACTACAGGGTAATTTCTCAGAGTCGTACGCACCTTTGGGTACTTGCTACCTTAAGTTTAATCATGATTCTTTTGATAATTATTACAGGGAACTGGATATTGCAAACGCAACGTCAAAAACCTCCTATGTATGTGATGGTATTGGTTATACAAGAGAATATTTTGTTTCCGCTGCTGACGACATAATGGTTATAAAAATATCGTCAAGTAAGAAGAAGTCTATATCATTTGAACTTGTTTTTGAATCAGAGCTCAAATATGAAATAAACGCGCGAAAAAACAATCTTAATATTGAGGGATATGCTCCATATCACGCTGTTCCGAGTTATATACACACTGATAATGCAATATTTTTTGATGAAAACCGCGGGACACGGTTTGCGACTAATTTTAAGATTAAGACTAAATCGGGTACAGTGACCCCTGTAGGTCAGTCTCTTAAAGTTGATAAGGCGACAGAAGTAGTGATACTTATCAGTACATCGTCGTCTTTTAATGGTTTTGATAAAGATCCTGCAAAAGAGGGTAAGAATTATAAAAAGATTGCTGATAAAAGAATATCTGAATCATCATCAATGCCTTATGAGAAATTGCTTAATAGTCATGAGGCAGACTATAAATCTTTTTTTGATAGGGTAGATTTCAAACTTGAAGATGCCGGTTTGGTAAATATACCTACTGATAAGAGATTGAAAAGATATGCTCAGGGTAATGATGATAAAGGTCTGGAGATTCTTTATTTTCAGTTTGGGCGTTATCTGTTGATCTCCTCATCACGCACGCCTGGTATTCCCGCAAATCTGCAAGGCATATGGAATCATTACATGCGTCCGCCATGGAGTAGTAATTATACTATCAATATTAATCTGCAGGAAAATTACTGGCCGGCGTTTACAGCTAATCTCCCTGAGATGAATAACTCACTTATTGATTTTATCTGCAACCTGTCAGTAACCGGAGAGCATACCGCAAAAAATATATATGGGGTAAATGGATGGTGCGCCGGTCATAATACAGATGTTTGGGCCCGGTCTAACCCTGTCGGAGAAAAATATTCATGTCCTTCATGGGCAAACTGGAATATGGGTGGGGCATGGTTGTCTATGCATCTTTGGGAGCAATATCTGTTTACTCTTGATGAGCAAACACTCAGAGATAAGACTTATAAAGTACTGAAGGGATCAGCGCAATATTGTCTTGACATGCTTACCGAAGATAAAAATGGATGCCTTATAACTTCCCCTTCTACTTCACCCGAAAATAAATATATTACGCCTGATGGATTTTGTGGTTCTACTGTTTATGGTGCTACAGCCGATCTGGCTATAATAAGAGAGGTCTTTGCCGCTACTATAAATGCAGCATGTATATTGAATACTGATAAAGAGTTTGCAAATCAATTAAAGTCTGCTCTTGATAAACTTCTTCCATACAAAGTAGGAGGCAAAGGCAACCTACAGGAATGGTATCATGACTGGCAGGAGCAAGATCCGTATCATAGACATCAGTCTCATCTTATCGGACTTTATCCGGGAAATCACATTACTCTCTGTAGCACACCGGAGCTGGCTCAGGCTTGCGCCGCGACTCTTGATATCAAAGGCTCGGAGACTACGGGATGGTCGACAGGCTGGCGTATCAATCTATGGGCAAGACTGCATAACGCAGACAATGCTTATTCGACATATCGCAGATTATTGAAATACGTTGATCCTGATAATTACAAAGGCGAAGATAAGGTCTCTGGTGGAGGTACTTACCCTAATTTGCTTGACGCTCATGCTCCTTTCCAGATTGATGGTAATTTTGGAGGCACTGCCGGTGTAATAGAGATGCTTGTACAGTCTACGCAAAGCAGCATTGAACTATTGCCAGCGTTGCCGGCGCAATGGCCAAACGGGCATATAAAAGGGATTAGAGCAAGAGGCGGTTTTGTAGTAGATCTTGAATGGCGTGATGGTAAACCTCACGAGCTGGTACTTTATTCAGAAAAGGGAGGTGAAACGAATATATCATTTAAAGGAAAAACTGTAAATGTATCTGTGAAGCCAAAATCAAAATTCTCATTATCCGTGAATTGGTAACAAATAACCAGCAAAAAAGGCTGTATGACACTCTATTGTATCATACAGCCTTTTTTGTAAATTATATAATTTGTCAGAATGCGCTTCTGTATTTATCCTCATCAGAGTCTTCAAGTATGCTTAGGTAGCTATTGTATCTTGATTCTGATATATAATGGTTCTCCAGTGCTTTTAATACGGCACACCCGGGTTCGTGTCTGTGTGTACAGTTATTGAATTTGCAATCTGCCGAGAACTTAAATATTTCAGGGAAGAAATGACCAACTTCTTCTTTAGTGAAGTCTATTGTGCCAAAACCTTTTACTCCCGGCGTATCAATAATGTATCCGCCGTTTTTCAGGTGAAACATTTCCGAGAAAG
>CAMTOT010000164.1 GCA_947074165.1 uncultured Bacteroidales bacterium | reverse complement strand
ACGAGATAATGAGCGGTGACTGGAGTTCAGACGTGTGCTCTTCCGATCTCTTGCCGTAGCTAAAGCTACAGAAGTTCTTAAAACACAAAATGAGAAAACCGCTAAAATCACAGTTGAAGTAAGCGCAAATATTCTAAAAAATGCCATGGGAGTAGGGATACCCGGAACAGGCATGAATGGACTATACATAGCTTCCGCTCTGGGTGCCTGTTGCGGTAAGTCAGAGTACGGACTTGAGGTGCTGAAAGATCTTTCAGCCGAAGCGATTGAAGAGGCAAAGAGTTTCGTTAATGCTAATCGTGTAGAGATTAAATTATCGCCTTTAGATATTAAGCTATATATAAAAGCAAGCTGCTGGAGCACTTCACATACCACTTCTGTTACCATTATGAATTCACATGATGAGATAGTGGAGGTGTGTCTTGACGCAGAGAAATTATACAGTGCTGCCGATGGTAAAAGCGGATGTGGTGACAATCATGAAAAAGATACTCATGATCTCGGACTCACCGTTGCTTCTATATGTGAGTTTGCCTTTACATCTCCCCTTGAAGAACTCGGATTTATCCTTGATTCGGCAGATCTTAATATGAAAATTGCTCAAGAAGGCTTCTCTAAAAGATACGGCATGCAGATTGGGCAAACGATAAAGAACACAGATCTTAAAGAAATATTCGGAGATGGGATATTGTCATATGCGATGGCTATAACATCTTCTGCCGCGGATGCAAGAATGGGTGGTTGTACTCTTCCTGCTATGAGTAATTCAGGTAGCGGTAATCAGGGTATTACAGTTACACTCCCTGTTGTAGCAGCGGCGAAGAAGCTTGGTTCAGACAACGAGCAACTAATTCGTTCACTTATACTAAGTCATCTCATCGCAATTCACATAAAAACATATCTCGGGCGACTGTCGGCATTATGCGGTTGTGTAGTGGCTTCTTCGGGTGCCGCATGTGGCATTACTTATCTCATGGGTGGTAGCTATAAGGAGATAACTTATGCTATAAAAAACATGATAGGTAACATAACCGGGATGGTTTGTGACGGAGCTAAAGCCGGATGTGCATTAAAGGTCTCTTCGGGTACATCTTCTGCTGTTCAGTCAGCCGTACTTGCCACAAAAGGCATTTGCATATCGGAAAATGACGGTATAATTGAAACAGACATTGAAAAGACTATATATAACTTAGGAAAGGTAGGTTCTGCTGGTATGCAGAGTACAGACTCTATTATGCTTTCTATTATGGTAAATAAACATGCCGGTCTGCCGGAGTGTTTGTAATCAACAAATAAGTGGTTTTATTAAGGTATTAATATCAGAAAGAAATGATTGACAAAAAACAAGTAACTGCTCTGTTTGATTTAGACGGAGTGATACTGGACACTGAGAGCCAGTATGATATATTCTGGAGTGAGCAGGGGCTCAAATATCTGCCTCATATCAAAGATTTTCATAAGAGTATTAAAGGACAAACTTTACCTAATATCCTGAAAAATAATTTTCCGGAAGATGTACATTCTGTAATAACTGATGATCTTAATATATTTGAGCGTGATATGCCGTATAACTTTATTCCGGGAGCAAAAGAGTTTCTTATTTCTCTTAAAGAGCAAGGGATTAAGACAGCGGTAGTAACTAGTTCGAATGATATAAAAATGTCGAATGTATATCGCGAACAACCAGATTTGAAGACTCTTTTTGATGTATTCGTGACAGCGAACAGAGTTACACGTTCAAAACCGGATCCGCAATGTTTCTTACTGGCGGCAGAAGAACTGGGATTTACGCCTTCTCAATGTGTCGTTTTTGAAGACTCATTTCATGGACTTGAAGCAGGACGAAGAGCAGAGATGACAGTAGTTGGTCTTGCCACTACCAATCCAAGAGAGGCCATAAAGGATCTTGCAGATATGGTGATTGATAATTTTGAAAATTTCAGTCTTGATTTGCTGACAAATAGATACCAATAAACAAAATAATCCATAAGTCGTTATAAATTAAATACCGGCTTATGGATTTTCATTTTGAGAGCATATTTCTTTTTGTTTCTGTACTTCTGTCTCTGAGCATTATAGTCAGTAAGGCAGGATCGCGATTTGGCATACCAGTACTACTATTATTTCTTATTATCGGCATTATAGCCGGGACTGAGCGTTTCGGCCTTAACTTTGCCAATACCTCTTCTGCTCAGGTAATAGGCACAATATCGCTTTTAATAATACTATTTGCCGGGGGACTGGACACAAATTACCAGCAAATAAAACATATAATACTACCCGGTACAATTCTGGCTACTATAGGAGTATTTCTCACAGCTCTTATCACGGCATTCTTTATAAACTTTATTCTTTCGGGATTCAACATCTCACCTGCATTTGGATTTACAGAATCATTTCTTCTCGCTGCGGTAATGTCATCGACAGATTCGGCATCTGTATTTGCCATTTTAAGAGGAAAGAAGATCGAGATAAAGCACAATGTAAAATCTATACTTGAGTTTGAATCGGGTAGTAACGACCCGATGGCATATCTTCTAACTGTTACCTTAATAGGCCTTATACAGAACAGTCAGCAAATTTACATACCAAAGCTTGTGATGATGCTGATTCTCCAACTTATAATAGGGTTGGCTATAGGATACCTATTCGGCCGACTTACGGTATTGCTGATGAATTCTATAAATCTAAATAACTCTTCGCTGTATGCCGTATTACTGCTTTCCTGTGC
Organism: uncultured Bacteroidales bacterium; assembly: GCA_947074165.1. Lineage (GTDB taxonomy): Bacteria > Bacteroidota > Bacteroidia > Bacteroidales > JAUNSR01 > JAUNSR01. The sequence goes on along the minus strand of CAMTOT010000164.1, from coordinate 3,976 downwards.
CTGCTTTATATTCTCTTTTACATCAATTTTATATGGGAATGGATTTTTAGCTGTTTATATCTCAGGGCTTGTGATTGGTAATCATAAACTTGTGCATAGAAGGAGCGTGGGCAACTTCATAGACGGACTCGCGTGGCTGTTTCAGATTGGCATGTTCTTAATCCTTGGTTTGCTTATAGATCCGTCCGAACTTATACCCGTAGCACTTGTCGGACTTATTATAGGATTATTCTTATTTATCATAGCCAGGCCAGCCGTTGTGTTCTTAACTCTTATACCTTTCCGTAAAATTGATTTCAAATCAAAGCTATTTATATCCTGGGTAGGACTAAAAGGGGCAGTACCCATAATATTCGCCACATATGCTTTCACTGCCAATATCCCTCAGGCTCATGATATATTTAATATAGTATTCTTTATTACTCTGATGTCGCTATTTGTACAGGGTAGCTTCCTCCCTTTTTTCGCCAGGATATTTAAAGTAGATAACGAAAAGAAAGAGCATAAGGAGCATATTGATATACAACTACCTGATGATATGAAGGGCATAATATCAGAAATACATATAACGAAAGAGATGCTTCAGAATGGCAGCTCGCTCATGAATCTGCCACTCCCGGATAAGACACTGGCTGTTTTAATTGCTCGAGAAGGACAATATATATTACCAAAAGGAAAAACGGTATTAAAAGAACACGATAGGCTGCTGCTGATTGCAGAAAATGAAAAAGACCTGAAGCAGGCTTTACGATTTCTTGGAGTTGATCATAATGACACAAAAATATAACCAATTTCTTATTTGTACTAAGTACAAATAATATCTCCAAATATTTACATAATTCCGATTTTTTAATCATCTTTGCATTTGAAATCAAATTATGCATTTAGTAAAAAATATAACATTTATATATGAGATTATCAGATCTGCAAACAGGTGAAAAAGGTGTTATTGTAAAGGTTTTAGGTCACGGTGCTTTTCGTAAGAGAATTATTGAGATGGGATTCATAAAAGGTAAGAACGTAGAAGTAATACTTAACGCCCCGCTTAAAGACCCAATAAAATATAAAATAATGGACTATGAGGTCTCTTTACGACGTAATGAGGCTATGATGATAGAGGTTATACCAGAAAGTGAGACTAATAATATAGCTAAAGAAGACTACAGACCGGGAATTGAGTCGTCAGATTGTATAAATGACAGCTTCAATAGACACAGTAAGGTAATTAATGTTGCTCTGGTAGGAAATCCTAACTGCGGCAAAACGTCAATGTTTAATATTGCTTCAGGTGCAAAAGAACATGTTGGCAACTATTCCGGTGTCACAGTCGATGCCAAACACGGAAAATTTAGCTACAACGGTTATACATTTAATATATTTGACCTTCCGGGTACTTACTCTCTTTCTGCTTATACACCTGAGGAAAGATATGTAAGGGAACATCTTGTAGAAAAGTCGCCTGATGTAATTATTAATGTTGTGGCTGCTTCTAATCTGGAACGTAACCTATATCTTACCACTCAACTGATAGATATGGATCTGAGAATGGTCGTAGCTCTTAATATGTATGATGAACTTGAAGACTCAGGCGCTTCGCTTGACTACAAATCTCTTGCGAGGCTTATAGGTGTTCCTATTGTTCCGACAGTTTCAAAATATGGCAGAGGAATTGATAATCTGTTTCAGGAAGTTGTAGATGTATATGAAAATAAAAATCCGATTGTAAGACATATTCATATCAATCACGGATCGCTTATTGAGAGTGCAATAACAGAACTGAAAGATGAGCTCAAGAAAGACGCGGATATTAATAAACATTACTCACCGAGATATCTGGCTATCAAACTTCTTGAAAGAGATAACGAAATTGAGAATCTTTTGTCTGCAAATAAAAACTTTGACTACTATATTACTCTAAGAAACAGACTTTCGGATATACTAAAAGAAAAGTATAATGAAGATGTTGAATCAATAATAACAGATGCGAAATACGGTTTTGTATCAGGTGCGCTTAAAGAAACATACGAACTGGGCAAAGAGGAAGAGAATCGCATATCGAAGTCTATTGATGAAATAGTGACAGGCAAAATACTTGGTTTTCCTATCTTCATCGCCGTCCTATGGCTTATGTTTCAGACAACGTTCTCCGTAGGACAATATCCTATGGACTGGATTGAGGCTATTGTGGGATGGATAAGCTCTATGATGGAGCGAATTATACCGGAAGGTCCTCTTCATGATCTTGTTGTTGACGGTATAATAGGCGGTGTCGGCGGCGTAATAGTATTCCTTCCGAATATCCTTATCCTATATGCCTTTATCTCATTCATGGAAGACTCCGGATATATGGCAAGGGTAGCATTCATCATGGATAAAATAATGCATCGCATGGGCCTTCATGGTAAATCATTTATTCCTCTTGTTATGGGCTTCGGTTGTACAGTCCCAGCTGTGATGTCTACGCGTACTATCGAAGATCCTAAAAGCCGACTTATAACGATGCTTATAAACCCTCTGATATCTTGTAGTGCCAGGCTGCCAATATATATACTTATAATAGGTACATTCTTTCCTAACAACGCTACTCTTATGCTAATGGTGGTTTACTTCTTTGGTATAGCTTTGTCAGTCATAATGGCTAAAATATTCAGAAAATATCTTATAACCGGAGAAGATACTCCTTTCGTTATGGAACTTCCTCCATACCGAATGCCAACTCTAAAAAGTACTCTTATCCATATGTGGCAGAAGGCTGAGTCATATCTTAAAAAGATGGGTGGAATAATACTTATAGCCTCGGTGATAATCTGGTTTCTCGGTTATTTCCCTCGTACCGCTCCTGATGCTCAAAACTATGATACGCAGCGTAGCGAGGCAGAGAAAGGCTATGATAAGGCTATACAGCAGCTTAATCAGGAGCAAGAGTACATTGGTATAAATACAGGTACTATAACTCAGCTATTCGAACAGAATAAGCAAAAACTAACTGAACAATACGAACAGGAGATATATCATATAAATCGACTTGAAGAGGTTAGTCGTCAGCGAAACTCATACATAGGAAGGGTAGGTGTATTTTTCGAACCAATATTCAGACCTCTTGGTTTTAATTGGAAAATAAATGTGGCACTTATATCCGGTATATCTGCCAAAGAGATTGTAGTAAGTACTCTTGGTGTACTTTATACGGATGATAATATTGAAGATCCGGAATCTAAAGAAGAGACTGCTACATTATCAGCAAAACTCAAAGAGACAAATCCGGCAACAGGAAAACCTGATTTTACTCCTTTAGTGGCGTTTACATTTATGATATTTGTTCTGATATACTTCCCGTGCATTGCCACGATAGCAGCCATCAAGAATGAATCAGGTCACACCAAGTGGGGATTATTTACTGTAGTGTATACTTGTGTACTAGCATGGGTAGTTTCATTCCTGGTATATCAGATAGGATCCCTTATCATGTAAAATAAAAAAATCATTCACCAAATAAAATTTTTTTTAAGCTAATGGATGTTCAATTAATCATAGTAATTATCATTGTTTCCGCTTGTTTTGGAATAGCTATAAACAAAATTTTCAAACGCTTTTTTCGCTCATCATCAAGCGATAACGTGTGTGAAGGATGCTCTGGATGCGATATAAAGGAGATGTTGAAGAAAAAGCAACAAGAATGCCAAGATCAAAAGTCAAATAAAAAAAATTGCTGCAAATAGAATGTTTTTACAAAAGAGGTATTGCAGAATATAAAATTTTAACTACTTTTGCATCGCAATAGGGACAAAACCTGAGCTTGTTTGGTCGGTTGGCCGAGTGGTTAGGCACCGGTCTGCAAAACCGTTTACAGCAGTTCGAATCTGCTACTGACCTCCAAACAAGAGTCGTATCTCAGACTTCTCAAAAATGAGATATTTATTCCGGTCGGTTGGCCGAGTGGTTAGGCACCGGTCTGCAAAACCGCCTACAGCAGTTC
>CAMTOT010000163.1 GCA_947074165.1 uncultured Bacteroidales bacterium | reverse complement strand
CTTGTTTTGTGTACTGATATCTTTGATGAATTCATGGACAATAACCATCTGTATCAGGTCGGATTGTCAGATCTTGATGATGAAGATATATTGGGTTATTTTAAGAAGGGCAAACTGCAAAAACATCTTATTGATGATTTTCTTGCTTTCTTTGACGTGGTTAAAGCTCCCATTGCCATTCGGTCTTCAAGTCTGCTTGAAGATTCACATTATCAGCCATTTGCGGGTATATATGCCACATATATGATACCTTATCTGGAGGATAAATATGAGATGCTTCGTTTGGTAAGCGACGCTATAAAGGGTGTATACGCTTCTGTATTTTATAAAGCAAGCAAAGCTTATATGAATGCTACAAGTAATGTTATCGATCAGGAGAAGATGGCTATCATATTGCAGGAAGTAGTGGGCACTCAGTATGATAACCGATATTATCCATCTTTCTCTGGAGTTGGTCGTTCGTTAAATTACTATCCTATAAATGACGAAAAGGCGGAGGAGGGTGTTGCCGAAGTCGCTGTTGGGCTTGGTAAGTATATAGTGGACGGCGGTCTTGCCTTGAGGTTCTCACCGTACTGGCCTAAAAATGTATTGCAGACAAGTACGTTAGATCAGGCTCTGCGTGATACTCAGACTAAGTTTTATGCTCTTGATATGGATGGCATTAACAAAACAATATCGCTTGATGAGGGTGCTAATCTATTCAAGTTGCGTATACGTGATGCCGAGCAGGATAATTCACTTAAAACTATGGTTTCTACTTATGATCCTCACAGTATGATGTTGCGTGATAACTGTTTTGAAAAGGGAAGAAGGGTAGTGACTTTTGCTAATATATTACGCCATGAGACTTATCCTTTGGCAAATCTGTTGAAGGAAGTTATGAGCTTAGGCGCAGAAGAGATGGGTAGGCCTGTGGAAATTGAATTTGCGGTTAATCTTAATGAACGTGAGGGGCGTGGCACTTTTTATTGGCTTCAGATACGACCTATTGTGGATACAAAGGAGATGATGACGGATAATATAGACGTTATTAAACCGGAAGATGCGGTAATATATTCTATCACGCACTTGGACATGGACTTATAAAGGATGTGCATCATATTATGTATGTAAAGAGTAGTTCTTTTTCCCCGTCGAAAAATCACTATATTGCCCGTGAAATAGAAACTCTCAACAAAGAGTTTGGTTGTAGAAATGAAGGATATGTGCTTGTCGGTCCAGGGCGCTGGGGTTCTGAAGATTATTTTCTTGGTATTCCAGTCAAATGGCAATTTATATCCAATGCGAGAGTGATTGTAGAAACAGCCCTTGCCGGTTATCAGATAGAACCTAGTCAGGGGACACATTTCTTTCAGAATCTTACGTCATTCAGGGTCGGGTATTTTACAGTAAATGAACAGCAGCAAGATGGTGTCTTTAATGAGTCTTTGTTAGACTCTATGGATGCTGAGTATGAATCAGAACATGTGCGTATTGTAAAGTTTGAGAATCCACTTGATATTAAGATCAATGGACTAAAAGGAAAGGGTGCCGTAATAGCCGAATAATATAAGTGACAAAAAAGCCTTAAAAGGATATAAGTTCCTTTTAAGGCTTTTTCTATTTATAAATAAAAAGTTTTATTCATTCTCCGAAATAAGTCCGTTCATCATAGCGTAAAAAGTAAGTCCGCTCACACTTTTAATTCCAAGTTTAGAAGTTATATTCTTTCTGTGAGTGAGTACTGTATTTAAGCTTATACAAAGCTTGTCTGCTATATCTTTATTAATAAGTCCTTTTACAATAAGTCTTAATACATCTTTCTCCCTTGTGGATAGTTCTTCCCGCAAATTATTCTTATTAGGTTTTTCTATTTTGCTGAAAATACTCTGAAGGTTATCTATTGTATCACTTAATGTACAGTTTAGTTGCAGTACATGAAACGGAGCTTTGTAGTTTTGAGCGTCGGTGCATATTATAGTCCTGTTTTTTCTTGGCAGAAAATACTCATACTGAGAAACCAGGTTTTCTGTAGAAAGAAAAAACAGTTCATAATTGTCAGCGCCATGGTTCATAAGCTCCTCTATAGAATGAAAGGTATAAGTATCCGCCTGATTGAAAAACTCATCAAGTATATGTTGCAGTCCACGGCTGAATATCGAGCAGGATGATAATATCGCAATCTTTTTTCTCAAAACAAACATGTTTATTTATTCTTTTTCGAATGATAAAGCTTTTACCATAGGGAAAAGAATCTTATTTCGTATTCTGTTATGGCGGTTTATCTCTTTCTCAAGATTGCACACAGCGACTAATACAGCATAACAAAGATTTTCATCATACTCTCCGCTAAGATGTTGTATCATAAGGTTTTTGAAGTCAATAAGCTTTTCCTCTACCGGATCTGCGTCAACGTTTTTTGAGTCTATCGTTATTATAGCGTCAGATGCCTCATTAAAGAGTTTTTTAAACGCTGGAAACAATTCGCCCTGATCGAGTTTGATACGTGCCTTAAACTCATTTTTAAAAACAGCAAAAAACTTTCGAAGCAACTCTAAGTTGGTGTTGTTCGGGTCGCTGCGTTCTATAAAAGAGTTTAGATGGTGCTCTATATTAGGAAGTAAAAAAGCCTCGCAAGACTGATTTGTCCTTGTTAGAAAATCAATCAACTGAATAGCGTCAAATGATTTAAATTTATTTTCAGGGAAATAATCCGCATTAATAAAAGTGTTTAATATAGAGAGAAAATATTCGGAGTCAATCTCTTTTTCTGCACAAATATTACGAATGCTTTTATCTCCCACACCAAGTTTGATGCCAAATCTGTTAATAACCGGAATTAAGCTTGGTTCGTTTGTTATTACATCGCATAAACGCATTTCTGCATTAATGAATCCCATACAATAATGTATTATATTAATTTAAATATATCTTTTTCAGTAAATATGTAATCTAGTGCCTGATCGTGTAGCTCTGTTGGCACTGAGTCGATTATCTGGAATGAAAAACCTATTCCGATTTTAGGGGCATCTAAAGAGATTAAAGTTCGGTCATAGTAGCCTTTCCCTCTGCCCAGTCGCCTGCATGCATTATCGAAGGCAATGCCGGGGACGATAGCCATATCTATCTCTTTAGGATCTACAATCTCACCATATCTTGGCTCGTAAATTCCAAAAGCACCCTTCTCCATCTCTTCTTTTGAATATTCCCTCAGTTCCAGACTATCTCCGTTTACAACAGGAAGCACTATCCTTTTCTTTTTTGCCCATCTTATAATATGTGTCATTGTCTGAACTTCATCAGGTAAGGCATTGTAAATAAGTATAGTTTTGCTGTTGCGGAAAATGTCTGTTTGTTCTATTTTATCAAGTATAATAACAGAGTTGTCATTCCTGTAGTTTACAGAATATGTTTTTTTCTGCTCTTTAATATAAGAGCGTATATTTTTTTTCTGTTCATTTACTTTTTCGGGCATAATCACTATTAGTTGTTTACAGTCGGAAAAGCTTCTCCGGCGTTAAGTACCTTCATTGCCTCAAGCATAGTCTTATCATCCTGCAGAAATCTTCTGTAAAACGATTCTTCTCCCTGTATATTCCTCATAATGTATGATTGAAGTTGTCTGTTTATTATATCTTTAGATATATTGATATACACGGGACGTCGTTTAACGCCTTTACTCTCAGCAAAGACAACAAACTCCTCAAGAATAGGACGTGATTTAAGCTCCTTAAGTAAGTTGTCATAACCATCAAATTTCATCAATTCGTCTCTGTGATTATCACTGTATCTGAATGCAAATTGATATAAAAGATTAGAAACACTGTTAAGGTAAGGCGTCGAACCAAGTGTGTCGCTTGGTACAAATATATCCGGCATTACACCACCGCCACCATATACAGTTCGTCCTATCAGAGTATTGTATTTTAAAGAGTCATTCAGATGAATGCTATCCTTGGAGTAAAACTCGCCATGAGAAAATCTGTTTATCAGATCATTTTGATAATCAGTGCCTTTGCCTAACTCATATTCTTTCTGGATACTTCTTCCCGATGGTGTATAGTAACGTGCAATAGTCAGTCTTATTGCCGATCCGTCTTTAAACGGATATTGTTGCTGGACAAGACCTTTTCCAAATGATCTGCGTCCGATGATTGTGCCACGGTCGTTATCCTGTATAGCTCCCGCGAAAATTTCGCTTGCAGAGGCTGACCATTCATCAATAAGTACTACCACAGGTGCTTTCTGAAATGACCCATGGCCATTTGAATAAGCATCGCTTCTTTCTACCGATTTACCTTGTGTATATACAATTAATTGTCCTTTTGGTAAAAACTCATTAATCATATTAATAGCCATATCCATATATCCACCGGAATTACCACGCAAATCGATTACAAATTGTTTAGCTCCGCTTTTGCTTGTTTTTGCAAGGGCGCTTACAAACTCATTGTATGTAGTGCGTCCGAATTTGCCAACCTTTATGTACCCTGTATTCTCATCAATAAGATAAGCGGCGTCAATACTTGTCACGGGTATATCACCACGTGTGATATTGTAATCAAGGATATTATCAGAAGTACCTCGCTTAATACCTATTTTTACATCTGTACCTTTAGGACCTTTAAGCTTTTTCATGACAAGGTCATTACTGACATCCTTGCCTACAAATGCCGAGTCGTTTATAGCCACTATCCTGTCGCCTGCCATAAGTCCAATCTTTTCAGACGGCCCACCTGGTATAACGGCAATGACCATGACAGTGTCATTTTGAATATTAAATTGAACACCGATTCCACTGAAACTACCGTCAAGTTCTTCATTAGTAGCCTGAAGGTCTTTGGCCGGAATATATACCGAATGAGGATCGAGCTCGCTTACTATGGTTGGTATGGCACTCTCAATCAAATCACCTGTATTAATAGTATCTACATACTGTATATCAATCATTTTGATAAGTTGATCAAGTTTGCCTGAACTCCTCGGTGTAAGAGAGATTTCCTTCTCACCGGCTATAGTAGTTCCTACATATATACCAAGGCACACTGTTGCCGCAAGCAGAAACGGAAGCCAAATATATTTGTTCTTTTTTTCGTTCATCTGAATTATGGTAATAGTTTATAATATTTAGTCTAATGATAAGAAAATAACATCTATACCGGCCTTTTGCATAAGTTTTACTCCATCGTCAAGACGATAACTTTCAGAATAAACAACACGTCTTATACCTGCCTGTATAATTAGTTTTGCACATTCTATGCATGGAGAAGCTGTAACGTACATCGTAGCTCCCTCACTGCTGTTTGATGATTTTGCAACCTTTGTAATGGCGTTAGCCTCGGCATGAAGAACATACGGATAAGTACTGTCCTCATCATTCTCACATCTGTTTTCAAAACCTTCCGGTGTGCCGTTATAGCCATCGGATATTATCATTTTGTTTTTTACAAGCAGAGCGCCAACCTGCCTTCTTTTGCAGTATGAATTTTCAGCCCAAACAGAGGCCATCCGCATATAACGCTTATCTAAAGCAATCTGTTTATCTGTCATATATATTTATAGGATTATTAAAATAATTTGATTATATAATAGATGTACGCTGCAAACAATATAATACCTCCGGTTCGCCCGAGTTTTCCGGCTTTGTAAAGTAGCTGTAATCTTTTTCCATCCGGATTGCTCCCGGCAAAGAACTTTCTGATAGGCAAAATAAGTAAAATTAATGTAAATGCAATCGCTAACATCCATATAAAATCAGGTCTGAAGGCATTCCAGTTTAATGAGATAGGTGAAATCGCCGATGTTAGTCCAATTACACAAAACATATTAAATATATTGGAACCTATTATATTTCCTATCGCGATATCAGTTTCTTTCTTCAGTGCTGCCGCGATAGATGTTGCCAATTCCGGCAAGCTTGTTCCAAACGCCACAACCGTAACCCCGATTATTCGTTGACTTACCCCAAATGAAGTTGCAATATTAGAAGCACTTTCTATAAGAAGGTTAGCACCAAATGCAAGTCCTATACATGAACCTATAATATAAAAGGTTGCGAGCCATAAATTGACAGGTTTTTCATTGTCCTCTTCCATTTCAATATTATTCTTTCTCGAATAATAAATCTGAAAAATGACAAACGCTATTAATAATAGGAACCCGGCTATGCCTTCTATTCTGGTTATATTCCCGTCCATGGCGCAAAGAGTAAACAAAATTGTTGCCAACATCATTACCGGCCAATCAATAAGAATAGATAGTTTTGAAACAGACAGTGGATATACGATTGCCGTCACTCCAAGGATTAATGCAATATTGGCTATGTTTGACCCAACCACATTACCGACAGCAATTTCTGGCACCCCTTTAAGTGCAGCTTGCAGACTCACCAGTAGTTCCGGAGCGGAAGTCCCGAATGCTACTACTGTCATCCCAATTACAAGAGATGATATTTTAAGCTTTTTAGCTATTGACACTCCACCTTTTACTAAATAATCTCCACTAAAAATCAGTAGCGCCAATCCGGCGATAAGCTTGATATAATCCATCTTTCTTACACGTGTATATAATTTATCGCAAAAGTACAAAAAAGCATAGAATAAGATAATATACATTATCATAAATGTTGTACATATAACTTATAGCTTACTTCTTCTAAAGTATATTAATAACAGTGTTTGCGACAAAATGTCAGATTAAATCTATCTTTTATGTTTTGATTCGAAATAAAACTGAC
>CAMTOT010000162.1 GCA_947074165.1 uncultured Bacteroidales bacterium | reverse complement strand
GGTTTGGATGTACCGGCAGCTGGACTTGCGTTAAAGCAAAAGGCGAACTGGTAGCAAAATTTGATTATGCTCCTGATGCAGGTACAGACTATCTGAAATCAAATACTAAAGCAGACAGCAGATATACGTTCTTTGATATTCTTTCTTACGAACAAAAAGACGGAGTTGATGCTACATGGCCGTTTGATGAATCTGGTATCATACAATATGATGTAAAAGAGCGCCGTAAACCACAATCAAAACTTAGTGACTGGGATTCAGGTTATCTGAGCCGTAAGTTTACAAATCTTGGATGGAACGGGGCTAAGGTAACTCTTTCAGAGTTTCCTGATACAGATTTTCCAATGTTCCGCCTTGCTGATATTTATCTGATGTACGCGGAATGTGCTCTTAGAGGCTCAGGTGATATGTCTAAAGCTCTTGGATATGTAAACGAACTGAGAGATCGTGCTTTTGGTAACAATACCGGCAGAATCTCGCAATCAGAACTTAATCTTGATTTCATACTTGACGAGCGTTCTCGCGAACTATATTGGGAAGCTCACCGTCGTTCGGATCTTATTCGTTTCGGCTGTTTTACACAGAAAGTTGCATGGACATACAAAGGTGGTACTCTTGAAGGCAATCCAAATGTAAGCAGTAAATATAATTTGTATCCTATCAGCGATAAAGACCTGACTTCAAATCCGAATCTGGTACAAAATCCCGGCTATAAATCAGTCAAATAATTATCAGATATAACGGTATTATATTAATTCTTAAAATAAAAGATTATGAAACACAATATATTATCATGCGGACTGGCTATGGCGCTTCTTGCTCTTACTGCCTGCGAAAATGATACAGATCCAAGATATGAAGTTGGCACATATAAAGAGTCGGCTCAGTTTCTTTCACCTGACTCAGGTACAGAATATATCCTTAAAGACGGTACAGCCGGCAATACATTTGAGGTTTATAGCTGGTCGCCTACTGACTATGGTATTGATATCGGTCGTCAGTACACTATCCAGATGGATCTTTATGACAATGATTTTGAATCTCCGGTAAAACTGGTAACTACTACTGCTACGCAGGCTCGTTTTACAGTTGAAGAGATTAATAATGCTACAGTGAAGTTGGCGGGGATCGAAAGTGAAGATGATATTACTGCCGTACATCTTAAGATGCGTATTGTAACAAGTCCTTACGGAGGAGAAGAGGGAGTTACACCAATTGGTGGTTTCCCTACGGTAAACTCTGATATATTAGAGCTTCGCGTTACACCGTTTGCGCCTCCTGCTCCTGAATATCCTTCTGCGGTTTATATGATCGGGTCTGATTTCGGTGGATGGAACTGGGATGATTCAAGCGTGGCGGAGATGATACCGGTTAATGGCAAACCTGCTCAATTCTGGTGTGTGAGATATTTCAACGCAAATAGCGGATTTAAATGGAATACTAAGAAAGGCTGGGGAGGAGACTTCTCTTCTCTTGGTGATGATGTAAATCTTGGTAAAGACGGAGATGGTAACTCTATCGTAAGTGAAGACGGTATGTATATGATATTTATGGACTTTGATGCAAACCGTATCACTTGTGAACCTGCTAAGATCTATGGTATGGGCGACTGTTTCGGAAACTGGGATGAAGGCGCTAATCCATGTGCTAATGTCGGAAATAAAGTTTCATTCACTACTAACGGCTCGGGTGAACTTCGTCTATATGCCGGATCTGAATTCTCAAGTTCAGCATGGTGGACACGTGAGTTTATCTTCTTCGACGGAGTAATATCTTATCGTGGAAATGGTGGTGACCAGGATCGCTTAGTTGTAGATGCAGGCAAGAAAGTCACTTTAGACTTTAACAGCGGTACCGCTACTATTGAATAATTAAAACACAAACCAAAAAGGGGAGGCGCTCCCTCCCCTTTAATATACATTACATTATTATATAAGTATTAAGTTATGAAAAAATACAGTCTGTTCATCGCATCTCTTTTAGCTGTTTGTTCTTTGGATGCTCAACAATTGAAATCTCCTGACGGAAATTTATTCATGGAGTTTTCTCTTCAGGCTGACGGTACACCAGCCTATACACTTACCTATAAAGGAAAAACAGTAATTAAACCAAGCCAGATGGGTCTGGAACTTATTACTGACAATGGCGCATCTCCGTCAAGCTTTGATGATTTCACTGCTAAAGAAGATAAAAAGATAGATAATAATAAAGCTTCTCTTTATAACAATTTCGTTGTAAAATCTATTAAAAACTCTACGTTCGATGAGACTTGGCATCCTGTATGGGGTGAGGCAAGCTCGATTCGCAACAATTATAATGAAGCAGAGGTGACTCTTAATCAGCCTGATCAGGGACGCGATATGATTATCCGTTTCCGACTTTATAATGACGGACTTGGTTTCAGATATGAGTTTCCCCAGCAGAAAAATCTCGTTTACCTTATTGTAAAAGAGGAAAAAACTCAGTTCGCAATGACAGGCGATCATACTGCATATTGGATCCCGGGAGATTACGATACTCAGGAGTATGATTATACAATATCAAAATTATCAGAAATCCGTGCTCTTATGCCGGAGGCAATTACACCAAACACTTCTCAAAAAGTATTTTCTCCAACAGGAGTACAGACATCCCTTCAGCTTAAAACAGACGACGGGCTTTATATAAACCTGCATGAAGCTGCACTTTACAACTATTCATGCATGAACCTTGACCTTGACGATAAAAACTATATATTCTCATCTCATCTTACTCCGGATGCGCAGGGGCGTAAAGGATACCTTCAGGCTCCATGTACGTCTCCATGGCGTACTGTGATTGTGGGTGATAACGCTTGCGATATGCTATCTTCTCATCTGACTCTTAACCTTAATGATCCTTGCGCTTATGAGGATACAGAGTGGATTAAGCCGGTAAAATATATCGGTGTATGGTGGGAAATGATTACAGGTAAGTCTGACTGGTTTTTTACTCACGACTACCCAAGTGTGCATGTAGGTGAGACTTGCTTTCTTTCAGCTACGCCTAACAACAAACACGCTGCCAATACGGAAAATGTAAAACGTTATATCGACTTTGCCGCTGAACATGGTTTTGACGCTGTTCTTGTAGAAGGTTGGAATGTTGGCTGGGAGGACTGGTTTGGCAACTCTAAAGATTATGTTTTTGATTTCGTGACTCCTTATCCTGATTTTGAAGTTCCTGTTCTTCGTGATTACGCTAAAGACAAAAATGTTAAGCTTATGATGCACCACGAAACATCAGGTTCGGTAAGAAACTACGAACGCCACATGGACAAAGCTTATCAGTTTATGGTCGATAATAATTATAATTCTGTAAAAAGCGGTTATGTGGGAGATATCCTTCCTCGCGGAGAGCATCACTACGGACAGTGGATGGTTAATCACTATCAGTTTGCCGTTGAGAAAGCAGCGGAATACAAAATTATGGTTAATGCGCATGAGGCGGTTCGCCCTACTGGTTTGTGCCGTACGTATCCAAATCTTATCGGTAATGAATCGGCAAGAGGTACCGAGTATCAGGCGTTTGGCGGAAATAAACCTCATCATGTGACTATTCTTCCGTTTACTCGTCTTATCGGAGGCCCAATGGACTATACACCGGGTATCTTTGAAATGAGCGTAAGCAAATATAATCCTGATAATAACTCTCACGTTAATTCGACTATTGCTAATCAGCTTGCTCTTTACGTTACAATGTATAGCCCGCTTCAGATGGCGGCCGACCTGCCAGAGACTTACGAGAAGTTTATGGATGCTTTCAATTTTATCAAAGATGTAGCTATCGACTGGGATCAGTCTAAATATCTTGAAGCTGAGCCGGGACGTTATGTTACAGTAGCTCGTAAAGCAAAAGGCTCTAACGACTGGTTTGTTGGATGTGTTGCTTCTGAAGCTGGCCATAACTCAGATATCACTCTTGACTTCCTTGATAAAGATAAAAAATATGAAGCAGTGATTTATTCTGACGCTAAAGACGCTCACTATAAAACAAATCCTCAGGCATATACTGTTAAGAAACAAAAAGTAACTTCAAAAACTCGATTAAAAATAAGTGCCGCACCCGGAGGAGGGTATGCGGTAAGCATTAAAGAGATTTAATCTCACCTTTATTTCATTGAATGGGCGCAAATCTCATCTGTTTTGCGCCCTTTTCATATTAGTATAACACTGATTCAATAAACACAATACAGTATGCGTAAAATATTATTATTGTTCTTTATAGTTGACTACTTATCTCTGTTTGCTTTTGATGTACGGAAGGTTGAGCCTTCATTTTGGTGGGCCGGAATGACCAATCCCGAATTGCAGATACTTCTTTATGGCGATGATTTAAAAGGTGCCGATGTATCAGTATCTGACAGCCGTATTGATATTAAAGAAGTTGTGTCGCTTGATAATAAGAATTATATCCTTTTATATCTTGACTTGAGTAAAGCCGATGTTTCAGACTTCTCAATAACTCTTGAAAAAGGAAAGAAAAAGAGGGTTATTCCATATTCTCTGAAAGAGCGTAAGGAAAATTCCCGTAACAGAATTGGATTTAACTCTTCGGATGTACTTTATCTGATTATGCCTGACCGTTTCGCCAATGGCGATCCGTCTAACGATATTGTTAAGGGAATGAGAGAGAATAGCGTGGATCGTAAAGATTCTTTCAGACGTCACGGCGGAGACTTTAAAGGTATTTCAGATAATATTGACTACCTGTCAGATCTTGGTATTACTGCCATCTGGCTAAATCCTGTGCTTGAAAATGATATGCCTGAAGGCTCTTATCACGGATATGCTACAACGGATTTCTATAGCACTGACGCGCGTTTCGGTTCAAACGAGGAGTTTAAAGCACTTGTTGACAAATCTCATTCTAACGGAATGAAGATTGTTATGGATATGATTTTCAATCATTGTGGCTCTGAACACTATTTTATTAAAGATATTCCGTCAAAAGACTGGTTTAATTATCCTGACAGAAGTCAGATGACAACATTCAAGATAAATACTCAGATGGACCCTTATGCTTCATGTGTGGATAAAAATGAATCTTCCGACGGTTGGTTTGTTCCTTCTATGCCTGATTTTAATCAGCGTAACCGTCATGTAGCGTCTTATCTTATACAAAATAGTATATGGTGGATTGAGTATGCCGGTATTGACGGCATACGTCAGGATACTCACCCTTATGCAGATTTTGATATGATGGCCTCATGGTGTAAACAGATTACTGACGAATATCCGTATTTCAATATAGTGGGAGAAACGTGGCTAAATAGTAATGTGGGTGTTGCCTACTGGCAAAAGGATAGCAAGGTGGCTTATCCACGCAATTCTAATCTCCCTACAGTAATGGACTTCCCGCTTATGTATGCAATGAACAAGGTGTTTGACGAAGAGACTACCGACTGGGATAATGGTCTTACTGCTCTTTATGATTATCTGTGTCAGGATGTAGTATATGCTAATCCAAACAATTTGCTAACATTCCTTGACAACCATGATACTTCACGTTTTTACAAAAATGCCGAACAAACCGACAATGTGGTAAGATATAAACAGGCTCTAGCCTTTCTTCTTACTACAAGAGGAATTCCTCAGATATATTATGGTACAGAGGTTTTGATGCCGGGAGATAAGCAGTTTGGCGATGGTATGCTTAGATGTGATTTTCCTGGTGGATGGCAGGGAGATGAGCGCAGTTGCTTTATCTCTGATCAGAGAACTAAAAATGAGAATGAAGCTTTCAATTATACTAAGAAGCTGCTAAGCTGGAGAAAAGCTAACAGGTCTGACTTTCCTGTAAATGATGTTATCGCAAAAGGTGAACTTATACAATACGTGCCTAAAGATGGTATATATGTATATGCGAGGAAACTTGCCGATCGTTCTATTGTTGTTTTGTTGAATGGTACGTGCCAAGCAAAGACTTTGTCTGTAGCGAGGTATAAAGAGGTGATACCAGCACGTACTGTTAATGATGTTGTGACCGGTAAACAGTTTAACTTTAATGATGAGGTAATAGATATATGCCCAAGGGCTGTTTACATTTTTGAATTTTAAAAGATTATTTTTTGAAAGAAAGGATAGTATGTGAATACTGTCCTTTTTTTTCGCATCGTTTGATGCAATGATTCGCATCAAGCGATGCTATAACTTGTATCAACTGATGCGAATCATTGCATCAAACGATGCGATTTTTTTTTAGTTGGGAGAATAAATTTTGAGTTTAGACCTGCATTATATGTCATATATATATGATTTATCACAAATGTTATCTTAATAATTGATGTAAACATATAGAGAAATTGATTTTAAGAGATGTCGTTTCCAGTTGAAAAGATAAAAATGAAACATGAATGAAATTTTTTTCAAGTGTTAAAATGCACCAGAGTAGACAGATAGCTAAAAACGGTGCAATCGTCATGAAAAATAATTGCGAAAGGGTATTGCAGGAATGAAAACTTGCCTTACCTTTGCATCGCAATCGAGAGAGATACGGCGCAAAAATTTAAGGAATACAATACATGAACGATGAGACCAGCACAAGCATAGCAGTTGTGGTTTCATTTTTTTTGTCCCTTAAAAAATGAAGCTTGAAAATAAGTTGAAAAATTTTTTCAAAAATATTTGGAGATTAAAAATAAAGCTTTACCTTTGCATCCGCAATTGAGAAACGCGGTTCGCCGCTGAAACGACGCGGTTT
>CAMTOT010000161.1 GCA_947074165.1 uncultured Bacteroidales bacterium | reverse complement strand
CACCAGGACGTACACTCTTTCCCTACACGACGCTCTTCCGATCTCAATTATATTTCTTACATGCATACCGTTATACCAAGGTTTATATTAAACAGATTAATTTTAAAATTCGCTCCACTGTCGCGGTGTTTTCCAATCTCTCCGTTACTCATCTTCTGCTCTTCCACTCTATATTTAATCCCCATGATACCAAAAGACATCTCTACTGATACATTTTGCATTATATAAACACATACTCCGGGACTCATATTGAGCTGAAATTCATTAATCTCTGTTTCTGTCTTTTTTTGATTCATGTCTGCCCCTCTTACAAGATAAGAGCTTCCCGTTTTATACGAAAGACTGGTCTCACTAAAAAGGCCGAAACGCTTACCGGCATCAAGCCCTACATAAGAGCGATGAATAACAGCCATGCTATACAAGTCCTCACTATAATAGATATCAGACAATGAAAAATCCATATCCTCATCTATATCTATACTTAGGTTTGACAAGTCTCCCAGCAAATGCTCATATCCAAACTTGGCACCGACCATCATATTATTTCTGTAGAAATAACCGATAAACGGATTAAATCCATAAGTACGTGCGTTACAATTAAATCCCTCTACTATCGACAATATGCGTATATCATTACTATCAAAATTAGAGTACGAGGCCGTAGTACCAAAAAGCCATTTACCCTTTGGCATAAACTTATAGTTAGCGATACCTCTGTCAAAACGTCCCACTGCCGGAGTTTTTATCATCTCCTGAGTCTCAGCAAAATTCTTAATAGGCAACGTAATATATACAGTATCTCTTATCACCTGATAAACGGTATCCTTAATAACCTTAGCATTTTTCCTTGTCACAGCCTCTGCCGACACTTCCGCATTCTCGGTAACGGCATAAACTCCTGTATTAATCACCGAAAAAAACAGAAGTAAAAATATATTTTTTCTAAGTTGTCTCATTAACATCATAAATAAAAGGCAACTCCTAGCCCGATAGAAAACAGATTAATTTTAAAATTCGCTGAGTTATAAGAGCTTTCTCCTATATAAACCTGGTCGGTAGTCTGACGAACTTTATTAAAGTTAAGACCAAGTACACCTACACTCACCTCAACTGCCATAAAGTTATTTACAAATGCAACTAACCCCGGAGAAAGACCAATTGACAACTGTGTACTTTTCTGATAAGTACCAGTCAGCTGATCACCCTCACCGGAAACGAGCTTTGACTGCCCGTTTTCCATCGTAATCTGAACTTCGTTATATAAAGCGAAACGTCTGTTACTGCCAAGGCTGATATAGTTACGCAGAAGACCTGTAGCTCCATATGTATGACTTAGTGAGTATAGATTTTCAATATCAAATCCGGTCTCGTCATCAATATTTATATTCATTGACGTGATTTTATTTAGAGAGCGCTTATATGAGAATCTCCCCCCGGCTGATATATTATCCTTAAATGTATAGGCAAGCATCGGACTTACTTTAAATGTATATCCGTCTGTATTCATACCTTCCAACACCAAAAACGTATAGTTTCTATCATTAGACTCTGAGAAAGATACATTTGTACCAACTATCCACTGTCCTTTAGGGACAAACGTATGCTGCTCTATCTTTCTTACAAATCCCTGCGCTGTCGCCGCACTACTGCTAAACACAAGAATCCCCGCAATAATTAATTGTTTTATTTTATTCATAAATAAGTTCCAGATCATCTAACCACATTACACTTTTTGTACTTCCTGAGAAGTAATCGCCATACTTGCTCGCCGAAGCGACCACAACTATAGAAGAAGGTTTTCTGTTTGAATAATACTCAAGCGGGATATTAAATTCTATCATTCCGTCACCTTGAGTAGATTCATTATAGCTCACCTCTCCGTATGCTATAAGCCCTTCGTTTGTCTGTGGGTTTGGATCAAAAAGTTCACTGGTTTTTGTTTTAATTACTATTGGCCATAACTCGCCATTTTCTTCTTTTGCACTCCAATCGCCTAATGCTATATAAATTATACCTATATCCTGAGCACCATTAGCTATATACTTAGAATCATAATCTACCACCCCTGAGTTATACCTTACGTATCCTCTCATTTTAGCCGGTCTGCTGTTCCATTCACGACCCCATCCAAGAATACCATCCGTAACATCCGTCTTAAGATATTTACCGGCAAAAAGATTTCCGGCTGCGAATTTACCAAATATTGAGACACCAACAAACTGAGAACTAAGCTGTATTGAATAATCACCGCTTGCCTTTACATCTGAAGATGGCTCCGTCACACTTTTACCCATAGTTGCAGATCCGTGATTGCCGGTATCCCACCACACACTACCGCCCTGGTTATAAAACATATAACACTCATTATTGGCTGACACATGAGATTTCCCGTAAAAGAAATCTTCAAAATCAGAGTTCGGAAGCTGATTTTTTGCCTCCGTTGCAAATTCACAAATTTTAGCGCTTAGATCATCACCAATTACAGCCTGATACTCATACAATACTCCGGCAGACAAAGATTTTAATTGCGAGTACATATAATTACCATCTACCTGTGCATCAGCATAGAGCCAACCTGATTCACCTGAATCTTTAACTCTATATCTAAACCCTGGATTACCAATATTATTAATAATCTGTCCTGAAACAGTTGCTTTGCTTGCCCAAACCCCTGTTTCATCTATTTCAAAAGTTGTGACATTTGCGTTAGTTACAGTAATACGCCATACATTAGTTACAATTGCAGGATCCTCCATACCTTTAGCAGATATAGATAGAGAATACACTCCCTCTTTTGAAGAGATATTCTTCATTAACTCATCTTTAAGAACCACTTTTATATATGAGCGTCCTGTTTCAGTACGATATAATGATTTCGACAACAGATTATCATTTACATGAGTACTAAGATCTATATTATCAGATTCAAATCCCCATTGTGAAAGGTTATCGCTGCTTATATAAGCCTCTTCTGCTTTCGAAGAAGTAGCTATCCACAATATAGTCTCCTCTCCTGCGCCAATCTGCATAGCCTTAACTGCCGAGATATCAAATCCCTCACCCCACATTTTAGGAGCTTCATATATATTTATCTCATTTTCGATATCAATCTCCGTTCTATCAACAGTTATATCAAGCCATGCGCCTCCTGTATGTACACCCTCTTCCGTATATTTAAAACTCAAATCATACTGAGTGGCCTTCTGTATATTATTTATTATACCATCTTGAATATAACTTTCACCTGTACTTTTCACATTTGCAGTAAACGCCCATCCAAGCTGAGTCACACCCTGAGCCGGCATAAAATATGCTGTTTGTGATATATTGTCTTTATTAAACACAAGTGTGTCTCCCCCTGCGGCAGTATAAAGCTTTATGCTATAGTTATCTTCAAATATCGCATCCATGCCATCCTCCAGATTCACGGTTGCGAGTACATTTTGAATACTACAAACTACAGTTTCCTTTATATAAGAACCCTTCTTAACCGTAAAATCCTTATTTCCTTTATAATACTTATCGGTAAATGAAGATGCCACAGAATCACCTGCCAATACATTCAGGTAATAATTTCCGGTCATCAGGTGCAGAGTATCAGGCATAGCGTTTATGCCCTTATATTCTCTTATAAGCCCCTTCTCGCTATAAATATTTATTCTGCAGTTTTCTTCAAGTTGCTGTTTATAAACTGAAGATGAGCTTGTCAATGCTGAGGTAAAATCATTTTTTATATCAACCTTCAGGTTAATTATACCGAAACCTTCTTCCGATAAACTATCCAGGTCACCCGCGCATCCGTACAATACGGATGAAAGTGCGGCTGCTCCGGCTATATATATATATTTCTTCATCGCATTATTGGGATATTAGGTTCAGAATTCTTACTGTATCACCATTTTCATCTATTGCTGTAATCTCAAATTCGTGATTTGCCGGACCATAAGCACCAAGTATCATAGTGAAATCTGTAATATCAAATGTAATTTCTTTTGCTCCGATTACCTCTGCTCCTGTAGGAAATCCAAGACCTTTCAGACCAGCCTCCAAAGCTCCAGGATAAGCTAAATCAAAACTTTTACTCAAACCGACATCAGTAAGCACCTCTTCTGTGATTGTTTCAGAATTTATCAATACCTTAAGATTTTTAAGCCCTGTTTCAGACGAGATATTTACCTTCACTACTTTTGACGTTCCGCAAGGAATAATAACCGATGTATTAATATCAAACCCATCACCTTCTATAACAGGAGCCGATTTATCAGGATCCGGAGTTTCATCACCACCTTCACCAGGTTTAATTATTGTCTCTTCTCCGGGATTAACCTCTACATCTACACCAACCTTTTCGCATGTAGCGTCGACAGAGATATTTAGATCGCCCCAACCGTCAACTTCTTCTCCTTCACCGGGATCGGTACCCGTCTCATTAAGCACGAATTTCACGATTCTGTGTTCTCCTGCTTTTACATTTTCAAAAACTTTACCTGAAAGCTCTAAAGCCTGCCCTGTAAGAGATGTGCCCGAAAACTCGGCTGTAAGAGTATTATTCTCTTGCTCAGCAATAAAACACCCCTGACGTTCCTCATCAAAGGCATAGTTCAAGTGTCCGTTGCCAACTCTGATGTATACCTTAGCATCGTCTCTTATGTAATCTTTTAATTTTTCGTCAAGCACAACAGAAACAAGAATATTAGAAAGTTTACAAACAAGAGTCCCTATTTCTGTTATTTTATCTTCTTCAAGCTGAAATGTTTTCATTGCGTAGTAAAAAGGAGCATCCCATTGTGCTTCATACTGAATATGAGAAAGAGCCTCAATCGTATAAAAACCAACTTTAAGAGTTATTATTTCAGGCATATCTTTATACATCCACTCAAGTGTGTCCGTATTATTTACATCGAAAACTCTCACTAAAAAGTTGTCCGTATCAGAATCTCCCGAGCGGGTTATCTCCTTATCAACAGAAAGTCTAAGCGACTTCATATTAAGCTCTACCGAAGCTTTATTAGTATCGTTATCATCCGTCTTATTATAATCAAAAGACTCGCGGTCGCAGGCTGATAAAACAAACAGAGAAATAATTATATAAAATAGATTTTTCATCATTCTTCTTTTTATTAGTAAATAAGTTCTATATCATCAATAAACAACTGACTACCCACGTATTCACCGTTACTCAAATTACCAAATGAAGGAACAGTTACAAATGAGCTATTATCAGATTTATCACCAGATTTAAAGAGTATGTATATGTGAGTAGGTTTTAAAGAGTTGGCATTTTCATTATATTCAATTTCCACCATCTCTTTTGTGTAATCATTTACAGTCGAGCCATCGCGTTTAGTGCCGCGACCTACTTCAATAACCTCTCCCGTATCCATTCTGTGTTGAAGTACAATCTCCGCAAGATAATTATCGCCGCCATTGCCAGGAGCGTATTTATAATAGAAAGACATAGCTTCAGGTCGGGAAGTAAACCCGATACCATCATAAACAGGCGTTTTTGTAGCCGTATCATAATAACCAAGATACAGATAACCGCAATCACCATATTTCGCATTAGCCGACCCAACGGCACTATTCCCGCTACCCCATCCTACAGCTCTGATCAATGCAGCAGCATCTCCTGATTTAGCGTCCGTAGTTTTGATTGTACCGGAGTTAGCACAATAACGACATCCGTTTCTGTTTGAAAACATACTGGTATTTGACCCGCCTTCAGATGTGGTTCTTTGATTTAGCGTTCCCCATGCGGAAGCTTCACCCTCTTTATTTGAGTACCACACCTCCCAGTACTTAACACTTGACGATGGTCTGGTGTAATACCAATCCTCCATATCCGCGTTAGGCACCTGTAGAGCGGCTTCAGTCTTTATTACTACTCTCGCATCTTCAATATCAGATTTACAGTTAGCTGTTATTATATTTGTCTCATCCGGCTCTAACCCGGTTATTAATATGGTATTGCCATCAACTGAGAACTCTTTATTGACACCATTTACTGACAAAGAAAGATATTTCATCACATTCTCAAACAGAGACTCATCCTCCATTTGTATGCTAATATTTGCTCGTTTAGCCCATACATTAAGCTCTGAAATAAGAGATAAGCTATATTGAGGTATCACAACAGACATATCCAGCATAGGCGAACTACTTCCAAGCTCTCCTTTTACTTTAAAATCATTTACACCCGTCTGGTAATCAAAAGTCACGTTGTAACCTTCAGAAAGAGGCGTTATATTTACAGCGTTTACCGGCTTCCATTCACCGCGTTCTTCTATAAAAAACTTAACTTTAGAGATATCACCTTCTGTGTCTGCATATAGATTAAACCTTTCAGACCCGATATATATTGGCGCGTCATTTGGCATCATACTCAAAGGATAATGTAAACTATTAACCGAAAATTCTACATCATCACATGTTTTGCCAAACTTATCTGTTACGGAGATTTTAAAATCATGAAGAGACTCATTATTCAACACCTGAAGCTTAGGAACAAGATCCGAGAAATCAAGCTCCACCATCTTATCTAAATTTTCAAGACCTCTGATTTTTATACCCAATTGTTTAATACGGGCTACCACGTCTTTATTTGAAATATCAGTAAGTTCAATCTCTCCTTTTTCCCACCCCAGACTCTGCAGAAATGCGGAATTTACAGTAAGTTTTAGATTTGCTATACCACTATTTGCAGATACAAGTAAAGACAGATCGGAAGAGCACACGTCTGAACTCCAGTCACCGCTCATTACCTCGTA
>CAMTOT010000160.1 GCA_947074165.1 uncultured Bacteroidales bacterium | reverse complement strand
AATGTATACGGTCTTGACAACGGACGCTACCCTTCTCCTAAGACATATTCTGTAGGTATAAGCATTACATTATAACATTTGATATAGAATTCAAATTTATATAGATGCTATACACGTTTTAGTATTAAAGCAAAAATCAAATCAAATGAAACTATTCAATATATTCAGAAACATAGGTCTTGCCTCTTTAGTCTTGGGTGGATTCTCTTCTTGTGAGGATTTCCTTGACCGTCCGACAGAAGACAGCTACGTTGTAGATGGATTCTATCAGACAGATGAGCAGTGCAGACAAGCTGTAAATGCTATCTATAATTCACCATGGTATGACTTTCAGCGTGGATTCTTTAAGATCGGAGAAGTACTTCCGGGAAACTATTATATGGGATCATCTCCATATCTTACATTTACAATAAACTCTACAGATGAAGACCTTGTAAACATGTCGGCTTCACTATGGTCTGTCAATGCATATTGCAACGGAGTCATCGAAAATATAGATTTAAAATCAGGTCCCGGAGTTTCGGAGGAAGTAAAAAGAAATGTAAAAGGAGAAGCCCTAGTATGGAAGGCAATGTCTTACTTCTACCTAGTACGCTGTTTCGGCGGTGTGCCAATCATTCATAATAACTCTTCTGATATAGCCTCAGGTGGATACAACTCTCTGTACAGAGCCAAACCGGAAAATGTATACGAGTATATAATAATGACTCTGGAAAAAGCAATCGAATGGTTGCCTGAATCAGATATCACTAAAAACGGTCGTATAGATAAATATACTGCTTACGGACTCCTTTCTAAAGTGTATCTGACAAAATCGGGACTAAATCAGAATGAAAGCCGTAATGCAGATGATTTGGCAAAAGCGGCTATGTATGCCGGCAGAGTTATAGATGAAAGCGGAAGAGAGCTTATGAAAAACTACTCTGATATTTTTCGTCTAAAAAACAACGTAAGCAGTGAATCTCTTCTTGCCTGGAGATGGATCGTGTCAAATATCTGGACTTCTCAAAATACTCTGCAGTCTGATCTTGGAATCACAGGGATAGATGAATACGGTGCAACCTGGGGTGGCTACGGAGGACCATCGGTTGACCTTCAGGACGCGTTCGGAGAGAGTGCTCTTAGCCTTACACGAAACAACCATGATGATCGCCGCCAGGCTACTATGATGATGTATGGTGATTATTATGATTATTTCTGGACAGATAAAGGCGGACTTGATTATAACTATTTCTGCAGTGAATATGAGACCGGGCCTAATGAATTCCAGTGTCCAACAGGAGCTAATATTGTGAAACATATAGTAGGAAATAACGCTGATCATATTGCCGGTATCGGTCATAGTATGAGCAGAATGGCGACCAGTCTTGCTACGCATATTCTGCGTCTTTCAGATGTTTATCTTATTTACGCTGAAGCCGTGATTGGAAATAATGGTTCGACAACAGATGCTAAGGCTCTCGAAGCATTTAATGCCGTTCGCCAAAGGTCTGTACGAGGAGAAGCGGCTAAAACTGTAATCACATGGGAAGATGTATGGAAAGAGCGTCGTCTTGAGCTTGCTCTTGAGGGTGACCGCTGGTATGACTACGTGAGACTTCATTATTATAATCCGCAAAGAGCTATCAAAGAATTAAAATCACAAAGACGAAGCACATATAACGGTCTGAATAATTATTATAAAACGGGAGTTATGACAGATGAAGACGTTTATTACGAAAAAACGCCTGATATCCCCAACGTAACAGATGCGAGCTTTGAGCTGCCGTTCCCTGATACCGATCTTACGATGAATCCTAATCTTAAAAAGGATCCTGTTGATTATGATATGAGTGTATATTCTTACTAATCTTTTAGTCTGCTACATTATGAAAAACTTAAATTTAAATATAACCAAAGCATTGATGGCCGGGGCTGCATGCTGTTTTGCACTTGGAATGACATCTTGTGATGATGAAAATGACTCAAAATGGAAGATTGCCGACGGATCTCCCGAAGTGCATTACGTAAGGCTTCCTGACCCTGCTACATCTGACTCTCTTATAGTGTCGGCATATATGGATAATACAATTTGCATTGTCGGTCAGAATCTGCATAGTATAAAAGAGATATGGTTCAATGACCAGAAAGCGATTCTTAATACAAGTTTTATCACCGACAAAACACTATTTGTTAATATTCCGAAGAATATTCCGGAAAAAGTTACTCACAAAATGTATATGGTCACAAAGACAGATACTATCGATTATGATTTTAAAGTACTTGTTCCCGGACCTGTCGTTAGCAGCATATCATGTGAATATGCTCACGATGGCGACATTGTGACTCTTTTCGGTGACTACTTTATAGATGATGAAAATGAGCCGTTGACAATATCAATGGCTGGTAATATACCTGTTACTGAAATTATTTCAGTAGAAAAGACTCAAACTAAATTCCGTGTTCCGCATGAGTCCCAAAAGGGATATATCACAGTATCATCTATATATGGTCAGAGTCGCTCTAAATTTCAGTTTAGAGATGACCGCGGCATGATACTCGACTGGGACAATACAAATGCCGACGGCGGTTGGCGTGCCGGGAAAATAAGCAATAGTGACCCGGAAGGCATATCGGGCAATTATGTATGTTTTAAAGGTGCGCTAAGCGGAGAGGCTGGATCAAGCTGGTCGGAGGATGAATTCTCCTTCAATTTATGGGGTACAGCCAATGGTCGTCCGGAAGGAGACTTATTTGATACCGATCTGAATAATGCGATTTTGAAGTTTGAAGTATATGTTGTTGAAGCGTGGTCAGCAAATGCTCTACAGATGATATTCACTCCATGGTCATTAACAGGAACCAATTCTTATATTGCGGATTCTAATTTCCCTCGCGGATTATGGCGACCTTGGGAATCTACAGGCTCATACACTACCGATGGATGGATTACTGTTTCTATACCGATTAAAGAGTTTAAATATACGCATGAAGGTGGATCTTCAGAGATGGCACCGGCAGGTAACTATGGTGGTCTTACATTCTTTGTTTATCATGGCGGAATAAATGGTACTGATTGTAATCCTCATATCTGCATAGATAACATCAGAGTTGTACCTGCCGAGTAATAACCTTAAACAGACAATATTATGAAGCTAAATAAAAATAATAAAATTTTGACAGTATTGATGTCCGTTATGATGATTATCGGCGGACTATCATTTACTGCCTGCGATAGTGATGATGACAATAAAGGAGGTGGAAGCGCAATAGTACTCCATACCTTTGGTCCTTCTCCTGCTCTAAGGGGAGGAGAACTGAGATTTATAGGTAAAAATCTTGACAAAGTAAAGAGTATAACAATCCCCGGTACAGCAGATATATCTGATATCTCAATTGTGGATGCCAGAGAGATTAGAATCAACATACCTCAAGATTCCGAACCGGGTATAATAATGCTAAATACGGCAACAGGCACAATAGAAACAAAAACGACACTTACGTTCTCAGAGCCTATATCTATTGACAAGGTATCCCCCCTTATTGTTAAGGCGGGAGAGAAACTAACTATTGAAGGAGAATATCTAAACTTAATTGAAGAAGTCATATTTACCGGAGATTCTATAGTATCGGAGTTTGTAAGCCAAAGCAGAAGTAAAATAGAAGTCATCATACCTATTTATGCAAAACCTGGAAAGATAAGAGTATCTAACGGCGCGGAAATTCCGATTGTAGTGTACTCTGATGATGACCTTGACGTGACTTTACCTGCGTTTAAATCAGTAACACCTAATCCGGTCAAACCAGGTGAAGAAATTGTAATTGAGGGAAGCGATTTCAATCTTGTAGAGTATTTCATATTGCCAGGAGGAGAAAAGATCAAGGGAAACGGCGAAAATAAAGTTACCTTAAAAACTCCTCAATCAATGAAAGAGGGTCCTGTCACTTTGGTCGCTTATTGCGGAATAGAGATAGAGTCAGATATTATTAATCTTATAAAACCTGTAATTGAGTCCGTTTCATCTAATACAGTTAAGAACGGTGCTGAGTTTGTAATAACAGGTAAAGATCTTGATCTGGTATCGGATATATCTTTCAACAGTGCTGATCCGGTAACTGAATTTAAAGAGATTGCATCTGATAAAATCGTATTGGTAATTCCCGATAATGCTACAAACGGTATATATACATTAAATACGTTGTCAGACACTCCTGTTGAAGGAGGTGAACTTACATTCATTCTCCCTAGCGTATCTGATATTACACCTGATCTTGTTAAAGCGAAAGAAGATATTAAAATAAAAGGTACGGATCTTGATCTTGTCTCTAGAGTAAATTTCGGATCTGTAACTGGTGAAATCAAACAATCTTCAGAAAACGAACTAACTGTGACAGTACCTGTAGGCGCAGAAACAGGAGCATTAACCTTGATTACAACAAATGCATCTCAGGTTATCACGACACAGACTGTCACTATAAATGTGACTTTACCAACTATTACCTCTATCAAATCAGAGGGAATAGGAAATAAAATAACGATAGAAGGTAATGACCTTAGTCTTATAAAAGAGATCTATTTCGCAGATAAAGAAGGGAATTATACCATCAGTTGCGTTGCGTATGGAGCCAAATCAGATGCTTTGGTAGAATTTTATCACGTGAAAGGTTCCGCAACAGGCCCTATCACACCTATGATAATAACAATCGATGGTGATGAAGGACTAATGCCTGTAGTATTTTGTGGAGGTGCGGATCCTGTTGCACCTGACGCTAGCATATATTTTGATTTTGAAGCAGATTCATATCCAGGCAATATTTGGGGAATTGGCTCTATTGAAACAGATGCTAAAGGCAACTCTTACTATAGGGGTGGAAACGGTGTTATTTTAGATAATGAGTTTAAATGGTTCTTTGCAGACAATAATAACGGACGCCATATAATTGAAGATATCAGTAATAAAGTATTGAAAATAGATATTAAAGCTGATGAGGATTTTATACCGGGTGATTATAAGATACAATGGATTTTTGGCGGAACATGGGGCTGGTGTACTTCTGGACATTTCCCTGTCGACGAAAATGGCGTTTTCAGTACCGGTGGTGAATGGATGACACTTACACTTGAATTCGGAACACTGGGTGTATCTACTATAGGATCCGGAGACTCCGGTCTGGCTTGTCAGCTATCAAACTTTGACTGGAGTAAAATATGCATTGACAATGTGAGAGTTGAAAATAAAAAGTAAATAAAGAAAACATCAAGGGGATACCCAAACATAAGTATCCCCTTAAAAAAACAACAAAAATGAAGGGTCTGAAATATTTAATGATGATAATCTCTTCTTTTCTGCTTTTTTCTTGCAGTGAAAAAGATGAAGATGTGAGTAATGTTGATATAGCGCCTGTACTTATTTCTTCTGACCCATTTGACGGAGAGGATAACATTTTAAAGGGTGAGAGAATAATTACGCTCGTATTTAATCAAAACATAACATTGTCAAACCGAGACAATATAAACATCAACGGAGGTACTATAAAAAGTGCCGATGCTATATTCAAGAAATTAACTATAGAGGTTACGCTAAATGAGGATACTGAATATATTTTGCAAATACCCGCTAAAACAGTAAAAGGACCTACAGGCGTATTTAATGAGGAAATCAATATAAAATTTAAAACTAAGGCAAAAACAGAGGTTACGATAAAAAAGGAACTTGTTACAACCAATGCATCTAAAGAAGCTGTCAATGTATATAATTTCCTTATTAACAACTATGGTAAAAGTATAATCTCTGGTACTATGGCCAATGTAAGTTGGAATTATAATGAAGCAATGTGGGTATATAAACATACGGGGAAGTATCCGGCGATGAATGGTTATGACTATGGTCATCTTGCTTATTCTCCCGCTAATTGGATTGACTATTCAGATATATCACCTGTAAAAGATTGGTGGGATATGAACGGATTAGTCAGTATCGGATGGCACTGGAACGTACCGGTATCTCAGGGCAGTGAGGAGTTGGCTTTTTATTCTGATAAAACCCGTTTTAGCATAGACAATGCGGTTATAGATGGTACTTATGAGAATGATATTATAAAAGCAGATCTGGAAAAGTTGTCTAACTATATTCTTTTGCTGAAAAACGAAGGAATACCTGTATTATGGAGACCACTTCACGAGGCAGCAGGCGGATGGTTCTGGTGGGGAAAAAACTCTGAGTCGTATAAAAAGCTTTGGATAATAATGTTTGAAACATTCCAAAGTAAAGGTCTGAATAATCTTATATGGGTATGGACTACAGAAACTAATGATAACGACTGGTATCCTGGTGATAATTATGTTGATATCATAGGTCGGGACATTTATAACCTAACCTCGGCAAAAGATATAAACGAGCAGTTTCAAAAAATCACTGAAACATATCCAGACAAAATTATCACGCTCAGCGAGTGTGGCTCTGTATCAGGCCTTAATGAACAGATTAATTCAGGCGCCATGTGGTTATGGGCTATGCCTTGGTATGATTATGATGTAACGAACCAAATTTCATCTGATAAATTTAATGCAGAGGAGCATATCCATGCCAATATTACATGGTGGAAAAATTCATTTTCATCCGATAAAGTGATTGATTTATCTAAAATGCCAAATCTAAAATAACATCGAAATATGAAAAATAAATTGCAGGACCTTTTTGATAAACAGGAACTGTTATTATCAAGAAGAAATATTGAGATAAGCGAATCAAACGGAATATATAACAGATATAAATACCCTATACTTACTAATGAACA
>CAMTOT010000159.1 GCA_947074165.1 uncultured Bacteroidales bacterium | reverse complement strand
AGATAATGAGCGGTGACTGGAGTTCAGACGTGTGCTCTTCCGATCTGCTTTATGAGTGGCAACTGCCGTTTATAAGATACGTTAGAGATATTATAAAAGATCCTCGCGTAGATGTTATCCTATGTAAGCAAAAAGGGAATTATCATTTATAAGTGATAATTCCCTTTTTGCTTATGTGATGTTTATTTTACTCTTTTACTTCATAACTTACAAACACGCCTGTCTGCTTGTCGTCTGTATAAAATATTAGCTGACCATCTTCAATCTTATATTTATTTGCCTCATTTAGCATAAGGATATAAGAGTGTTCGTTTTCCATACCCGGACAAGCCATCATTGTTGATCCTCCGATATTGATACGTATACCACCATTATCTTTCGCCTCATAACGGCCAAAGAAACGGTTGCATGACGCGGCTCCGCTCACAAGGCTGTCTTTAGGACTAAATCTTACGGTATAGCTGTCTGGTATATCAAATACTGGTGTCTCCATACCTGGCATAGTTTTCAACTGCCATGTACTTACTTCGGTATCTGATAGTAAAGCTTTTGTAGGAGCACAAGCTGCCGACATAAGCATAGCACCCATAATCAATGTGTAATTCAGAATTTTGTTCATTTGTTTCATAGTTATTTAATAATACATGCAAAGATAAACATAAATTATACCACCATATATTATTAATTGCAACTATTTATAATGCCACTCATTGCAATAAGCTCTTTCCGTCATAAAACTCAAGTATCTTAACACGGAACAAGTATTGATAATATGATTGTAATTCTTCTGATTTTGATTGCTCTAAACGCAGCCTTGCGCTGTTAAGATCAAAAGATGTGGAGCGACCGGCATTAAATTTTTTCTCTTCATAACTATATGCTATCTCAGAGGCATCTACCGATTTTTTGGCTGAGATATATTTATCTCTTGACGCTGTAGCGTTGGCATATGCCTGCTGTATCTCTTTCAATAAATCCTGACGCGCGTTTTGTAGCTGAAGCTTCTGAGCACTAACTCTCAGACGCGATTCCCTCACTGAATTACGTGTGGCAAAACGATTAAATATAGGAATAGACAGCGTCAGCCCTATAGACTGTGAACCGTTGTTTTTCAACTGATCATTGAAAGAAAGATTCTCTATGCCGTCGGGCAGGTTATAGTTATAGAAATAAGAGTTGCTATAACCTCCGCCAAGACTAATAGTAGGATAATAGGCTGATTTGGTTATGCGCAGGCTCTTCTCTGAACTCGCAATGCGGTATTTGGCAGCAGCTATAGCGGGACGTGTATCGAGAGCACTCTGATAGACGCTCATAACTGATGGTAACTTATCAAAATCTAAAGCAGAATCTTCAGTCGAGGAAAACTTTATATCAAACCTCTCATAGTCTTCAAGATTAAGAAGCTGAGCAAGTTCAAGTCTGGCCATTGTAAGATTATTTACACTTTCAGTATACTTTAGATTATTCTGCGCAAGCTGAGCTTCCGATTCATAAAGTTCAGATTCGGCGGCTTTGCCCGACTCGAAAAGAAGGCGACTCACATTAACCTGCTCTTGCGATAGTTTGACTTGCTCTAATGATATATTGGTGAGTTCCTTTGAATATATCATCTGAAGAAAATAGCCGGTAATATTTATTGCTATATCCTCCTGAGCCTTCTCTAGATCGGCAACGGATGCTTTTATATCAAACTTCTTCATCTTTATCTGATTACTTATTCGTCCGCCCGTAAACAAAGGCATAGATGCATAAGCCTGAAATGATGTTGACGACGATGAATAGTCGGATGTAATATTATCAATGCCGGTGCTTCGTCCGAAGTTTAGATTCTCACCCACGCTTACGTCAACTCCCGGCAAACGGCTCATTCGTGCTGTATTGAGCTGTATTTTATTAGACTCAATCTCTAATTTACGCTCCTGGATATTTATATTATTTTCAATAGCATATTCTATACACTCTACAAGTGTCCACTGCTTCTGTGCCGACAATCCGGCGCTAAGCAATAGTGCTATTGATAGTATCTTAAATCGCTTCATATACTAAAAGGATTTATTTTTTTGTAATAATTTTATTACCGCGCAGCTCGGCACTCTCTTCTATTCCTGACAACACTTCTATATTGATACCGTCGGAAAGACCAACCGTAACGGGCAACTTCTCAAATGTCTGCTCTTCTCCTGAGCCCGTAAGTTTGAAAACATAGGTAGAATCGCCTGAAAAAAATAAGCTACTCTCCGGTATAGATAATACAGTACCTCTTTTGTCAAGTATAATCTCGGCATTAGCACTATATCCTGCGCGCAGGAATATTGATTTTGGTATCTCAATAGCTGCTTTAATCTCAAACATTATGGCTCCGTTTGATTCCGTACCCTTCGGAGCTATATATTCAAGTCTTGCTTTTGTTGTCATATCCTGCAGTGCACCCACGCTAAGTTCAAGTTCCATACCTTCTTTAAGCTGTCCGACTTCGGTTTCATCTATAGTGCCGCGAAATATCATATCATTCATATCTGCAACAGAAGCTATAGTCGTACCGTCATTGAATGTATTGGATAATATAACTGAGTTACCAACCTTTACAGGCACATCAAGTATCATACCTGATATTGTAGAGCGTACTACGGTATTATTAAATTCGCCGGAGCGTTTAGATATACCTTCTGTTACAATTTCAAGATTATCTACAGCGCTTTGCGAACTCTCTTTTGCTGTGTTCAGCGATGTAAAGGCTTTGTCATAATCCTCTTTAGACACCACTTTGTCATTGTAAAGATTACATACACGGTCAAATTCAGATTGCGCGAGATCAAGATTGATGCGTGTCTGACGCACGTTGCTCTGAGCATTTGAAAGTTGATTCATTTCAGGGATTACTTTTACTTTCGCGATAGCGTCTCCCACTCTGATCATCTGTCCTGCCTCTTTATATATTTCGGTTATAATGCCTGATATCTGAGGTTTAATCAATACTTCATCGCGCGGTTCGACTTTACCGGTAGCTACGGTTTTCTTCTCAATATCCATAACCTGCGGTTTTAGTATATCAAATTTCTCCGGTACAGGTTTTGACTTCTGATAAAGAAAAACAAATGTGTAAATAACAACCAGTACTAAAGATCCCGTCATAATAATTCTAAAAATCTTTTTCATATCTTTCTTTTATTATTGTTTTCTTAATTATTTAAATCTTATTTCCGATAGTAGTTAATGTGGTACTTTACTCCTCTCGCAGCGCGTCTATAGCTTTAATCTGTAATGCCCTTACAGACGGCAGTAACCCGGCAAACAGCCCGCTTACTATCAAAACGATTGTAGCTGACACGGCTGTCATAAATGATATCTGAGGATTTGAGAAAAACATATCATCAGAAGGGTTGGCCGGCAAGATGGTGTCAAAAAGAGAAAGTAAAAGTACGCCGCCGCATAAACCGGTAAATCCGGCCGCTATAGTAAGTACAAGAGTTTCACTCATAATCTGCATTACTATCTGTTTTGGCGTAGCTCCCAATGCGCGTCTCAGACCAATCTCGTTGGTACGCTCCTTAATGGTGACAAGCATTATATTGCAAACGCCTACTACTCCCGCCAGCAGCGTTCCGGTCCCGACTACCCATATAAGAATATTTATACCGATAAAAAGCGATTTAAAAGAATTGAAAATCTTTGATACATTAAATCCAAAAAGAGCTTGCTCATCTTCGGGAGCTATCTGATGCTTCTTCCTTATTATGCTTTTTATATCATTTTCTACGTTTGTTATTTCTATATCGTCATCCATAGTTATGGCAAGTCCGTGCATATCTTTACCTATCTGCAGCGTTTGCTGAAGAGTAGTGATAGGTATCCCTATCATATCTTCCGAACGCCCTCCGATATTAATATTCTTCGTTGCCGGATCACTTACGCCTATTATACGATAATATATGCCGTTTACTTTTATCAACTCTCCGCACGGATCATCCCCTTTTGGAAAGAAAGTGTCGTATACTCTTTTTCCAATGACGCATACTTTTCTTTTATTATCAATATCGATCTGATTTATCATGCGGCCGTATAAAAGAAACTGGGTATCAATTTTCATGTAGTCTGAATGAAACCCGCGTACACTAAAAGAACCGTATTTATCTTTATAAACGATATTGTTGGTAGCACGGCCTGCCCACAGCATACCGGAGATGTACTTTATACCGGGGACGGCGTCTGTAATAGCATCAATGTCATTTAACTCGAAATCCCAACGTCTGCCTTTCTGCAATCCTTTATATGGAACAGAAGTTTTTTCTGAAAAAAGGAATAGAGAATTTGATGAAAAGGCCATTACGCCTTCAGACATACCGTTGCCGAGTCCGTTGCCCGATCCTGTCATTATGACAAGCATGAATATCCCCCAGAATACACCAAAGGCAGTCATCAGACTTCGCATTTTATTTTTGGCAATTGTTGATAATATCTCTTGCCATGTATCTAAATCAAACATAACTTATTACCCCCTCAATGCTTCTATTGGTTTAATTTTTACCGCGCGTTTTGCAGGAACATATCCGGCGATAATACCGGCGATAACCAGAACTATAGTCGCGGCTATTACTATATTGATATCGACTGACGGATCTTTAAATACTGTGACTGAATCTTCAGCCTTCTCTCCTTGTTCGGCTCCTCCCATCGCTTTAGCGATTAACTCAAGAAGACCTACTCCAAACAACATACCTATGTATCCGAATGTTATAGTGATAAATAAAGATTCTGTCAGTACAAGCCGGATTATTGACATAGGTGTCGCGCCGATAGCTTTTCTTATTCCAAACTCTTTGGTTCTTTCTTTAACGGTAATCAACATAATATTTGATATACCTACTACACCTCCTATTAATGTGCCAATTCCGATTATCCAGATAAATAAGGCTATGCCGTTCATAATCCCTCTATTAGTCATAAAATCGCTTAAACGATCCCATATCCATAGAGCATTGCTATCTGTTTCTGAAAATTTGTGCTTTCTTCCGAGATTACTTTTTAATTGTTTTTTGAAGTCATCGGCTTCTTCTATTGAGTTTACTCCGTCAAGCTCAAATACAATGCTGTTTAGATAACCCGAAGGTTTAAATATAGATTCCATTGTAGTGAACGGGATATATATAGGTTCACTTTGATTATGTGTTTCACTGTCATATATACCAACTATTTGAAATGGTATATCGTTTACTCTGACATAAGTACCGATTTGAGAAATATCTTTAAACAGCTTCTTAGCCGTTTTTTGATGCATCATCAAAACTTTTCTTTTTTGGATTATATCCTGCTCGTTTACCATTCGGCCGAGTCCCTCAAATAATTCGAGCTGTTTGATATATTTAAAGTCGGGATATATTCCTTGAAGCTCTTCTTCTACATAGTCTTTATTTGTCGAAATTCTGCTCCCCCATAAATTTATGACCGGAGAGATTTTTGTGACTGACGATGGAAATATATCAGATATAAACTCTGAGTCTTCATCCTTAAGCCTTATGCTGCGGTTTTTCTGAAGTCCGCCATATGCCTCCGAGGTATATCCGGGAAATATACTCATACTGTTTGTCGACATAAAATTGAAATTTGAAGACATACCATTGCTTATACCATTGCCTGCGCCAAGTAGTATTATCAGCATGAATATTCCCCAGCCTACGGAAAATCCCGTCAGAAACGTGCGTAGTTTATTTTTTTTAATGGAAGAGAATATCTCTTCAAACATGTCTATCATAACTTATCGCTGTGTTATACTATCTATTAAACCATCTTTGATATGTATTATCTTGTTTGTCTGCTCGGCAATGTCGCTCTCATGGGTCACTATGATCATTGTCATCCCATCTTGATTTACTTCTTTGAGCATATTCATTACCTCCTGAGTTGTTGAGCTGTCTAACGCTCCGGTTGGCTCATCGGCAAGTATTATCTTAGGTTTAGAGATTAGAGCTCGTGCTATCGCTACTCTCTGCTTCTGCCCTCCCGACATCTCCGACGGTAAATGATTGGCCCAGTCCTTTAAGCCAACCTTATCAAGATATTCCGTGGCCATTATGTTACGCTGCTTCCTTGATATATTTTGATAATATAGAGGTAGAGCAACATTCTCCATAGCGTTTTTAAAATTTATAAGATTAAATGACTGAAATACGAATCCTATAAGTGAGTTTCTGAGCTGTGCAGATCTCGTTTCGTTGAGGTTCTTTACCAGAGTATTATTAAGGTAGTATTCTCCTGTGTCATAATTGTCAAGTATACCAAGAATATTTAGCAAAGTAGACTTGCCTGAACCTGACGCTCCCATTATTGACACAAGTTCTCCGCTGTTAATCTCAAGATCAATTCCTTTCAAAACATGAAGCGGCGACCCGTTATTGTATGTTTTATTTATATTTTCAAGACGTATCATATCAAACTACAGTTAGGAGTTATCCGTTTAATATTAATTATTTATTGTTTTACGATAAATGTAGTAATCTTTTTTTATTTACACATGATATTTCAAACAAATTATCACATTATTAATAAAATAAATTACAATTACTTAATATTAGACGCACAAAAGATTAAAAGGTTACAGATTGATATGGTTAGAAAGTCTATTCTTTTAATCTCCCAACCAATAGTATATAGGAATCACGGGTTGCTCGTTTGTGCAACGGCTGATTCCGACTTTGGAATCAGCTGATTCCAAAGAGGGAAACGCCCGTTGCCGATATCGGCAACAGGCGTTGCACATATAGGTTTAGTTGGGATATTTTTG
>CAMTOT010000158.1 GCA_947074165.1 uncultured Bacteroidales bacterium | reverse complement strand
GAGATAATGAGCGGTGACTGGAGTTCAGACGTGTGCTCTTCCGATCTGAACCAAGAGATTGCCCACCTTGAGCGTAAAAATCAGGAGAACCGCCTGCGTTCATCTTAGATGCAATTGGAGTCGCATCCATAGGTGGAAATTGAGATTCGTATGTATTGGTGTTGTTTTCAAATCTGGCAAAGTCACCTTTAAAGCGAAGACGTACGTCACCAACGGCACCATTACGGTGTTTGGCAATGATGATTTCGGCAAGACCACGCAGGTCATTTCCTTTTTCATCTTCAGTTATTTTATAATATTCAGGTCTGTGTATAAAACATACCATATCGGCATCCTGCTCAATGGCTCCTGACTCACGGAGGTCGGAAAGCTGAGGTCGTTTGCCATCACCCTGGCGGCTCTCAACGCTACGGTTTAGCTGTGAAAGTGCGATAATCGGTATGTTAAGTTCTTTGGCAAGTCCTTTCAGTGAGCGGGAAATGGTAGATACCTCCTGCTCACGTGAGCCAAATGTCATACCGCTGGCATTCATTAGCTGGAGGTAGTCGATGATAAGCATCTTAACACCATGTTCGCGGGCAAGACGACGAGCCTTTGTTCTTAATTCAAATACTGAAAGAGAGGGAGTGTCATCAACAAAAAGCGGTATCTCATAAAGATCTTTGATACGAGCCATTAGCTGTTCCCACTCCATCGGATTAAGCTGACCTGATTTAATTTTTTCACCCGGAATCTCGCACGTATTAACAATAAGACGGTTTACGAGCTGCACGTTTGACATCTCCAGAGAGAATACTGCAACCGGAGTATGATAATTCATAGCCATGTTTTTGGCCATAGATAATACAAACGCTGTTTTACCCATCGCAGGACGAGCTGCTATGATGATGAGGTCGGAGTTCTGCCACCCTGAGGTCATTTTGTCTAGATCATCAAAACCTGTCTGAAGACCGGATAACCCCTCTTTTCTGTTGGCTGCAATCTGAAGGTTGTCTAGAGCTTCCTTAATAACCGGATTAATCTGAGTTACATCCTTTTTTACGTTTCGCTGAGAAATCTCAAATAGTTTACCCTCTGCTTCCTGCATTAGGTCGTCAACGTCTTGTGTATCGTCAAAGGCTTTATTTTGTACATTTGACGAGAACATAATAAGTTCACGCGCCAGATATTTCTGAGCTATAATTCGGGCATGATATTCGATATGCGCCGCTGAGGCAACTTTAGAAGTAAGTTGCGCAATATAAAAAGGACCGCCGACCTCATCAATCGTTCCGTTACGGCGAAGCTGCTCGGTAACGGTAAGCATATCTATAGGCTCCTGTTTTGAAGCCAGGTCTACAACGGCTGTATAAATCAGTTTGTGTTTGTTTTCGTAGAAACATTCCGGCTTAAGAATATCACTTATTATAGAATATGCGTCTTTCTCAAGCATCAACGCTCCGAGCACCGCGTCTTCAAGCTCGGGGGCCTGAGGCTGAAGTTTCCCAAACTCAGGAACAATCTGATTTTTGGGTTTGTAATTGCCTGTGCGTTGAGTGGTTTTTCTTTCCATATATTTTGCTTATAATCTCATTAATTATTTAGTTCAGACAAAGATATTTCTTTTTTAAATATCTTTGAGGCAGAAAAAATTTTTTTAAAATACTTAGTATGCTTTTAACACCAAACGCAAAGATAAATCTTGGACTTTCAGTGGTAGAAAAACGCCCTGACGGTTATCATAATCTTGAAACAGTGTTTTATCCGGTAAATATAACAGACACTCTGGATATAAATTTTAATAATACAAAAAGTGTGAATTTAAAATTAGAGGGTTATGAGGTAACATCGGATGCGGAACAGAATCTTGTAGTTAAGGCGTATCGTAAAATAGCTGAATATATTGACGACCTGCCAGGCGTGGATATTTCGCTCAATAAAACAATCCCTTTCGGGGCAGGGCTTGGTGGCGGATCTTCAGATGCCGCATTTACTCTTATGATGATAAATGAAATGTGTGGCAGCCCATTATCAATTGAGAAAGTGGAGTCGATAGCTCAGAGTATCGGTGCCGATTGTCCGTTCTTTTGTCGCAATATACCTGTATATGCAGAAGGAACAGGGAATATATTTACACCTGTAGAGCTTTCTCTTAAAGGATATCATATGGTTATTGTTAAGCCAGATATACATGTATCAACAAAAGAAGCTTTTTCGGATATTATACCAGCTCACCCCTCAATAGGTGTAAAAGATATAATGAAGATGCCCGTTGATCAATGGCGCCAGTTTCTTATAAATGATTTTGAGAAGAGTGTTTTTAATATTCATCCGGCAATAAGAGAGATTAAAGATAAAATGTATGAAATGGGTGCTGTTTATAGTTCTATGACAGGATCGGGTTCTTCTGTTTTTGCTTTGTTTAAGGATCGGATATTATTGGAAAGTTATTTCACCGACTGCTTTGTATGGCAGGGAGAGTGTAATGTATGACAAAACTTCAGTCAAAAAGTGGTAATTAACTGACAAAACTTCAGTCTCGCTTTTTGGCTGAATTTTTGTATATATACAAATGTATAAACAGTCTGAATAATTAAAATAAAACACAATATGACATCGAACGAAAATAAGGAAGAACAGAAGAATGCTGAAGCACAGGTTGAAAATACTCAACAGGGCGATCAATCGGCAGAGGAGCTTGAGCTGCCTGAAAACACTCAGACAGTGGAAGACGCTGAGGTAGCACAGGATGATTCAGAGACTAAATACGCTGAACTTGAAAAAAAATATGAGACATTACGTAATGATTATCTTCGTCTGATGGCAGAGTTTGATAATTACCGTAAACGTACACTGAAAGAAAAGGCAGAACTTCTTAAATCCGGAGGTGAAGATTGTCTGAAAAAGATTCTTCCGGTAGTTGATGATTTTGAAAGAGCAAAAGGTGCTCTTGAAGCCTCAAATGATATCAACGCGGTGAAAGAAGGTATTGATTTGATATATGATAAATTCCGTAACTATCTTGATAATAACGGTGTGTCAGAGATACCGGCTGTAGGTGAAGATTTTAATGATGAATTGCATGAAGCTATCACTACATTCCCGGCTCAGACTCCTGAGCAGAAAGGTAAAGTTATCGACTGTATGACTAAAGGTTATAAGCTGAACGATAAAGTGATCCGCTACTCTAAAGTTGTTGTCGGTGAATAATCCGCAATATAAAGTATGACAAAAAGAGACTACTATGAGGTGCTTGATATTTCTAAATCAGCCTCAGCCGATGAGATAAAAAAGGCTTACCGTAAAAAAGCTATTCAATATCACCCTGATAAAAATCCTGGCGATAAATCCGCTGAAGAGAAATTTAAGGAAGCGGCAGAAGCTTATGAAGTATTAAGCGATGAAAATAAACGTCGCAGATATGATCAGTTTGGTCATCAGGGAGCAGCCGGAGGAGCCGCAGGTGAAGGATTCGGTGGTGGATTCGGCGGATTTGGCGGACACGGAATGTCTATGGATGATATTTTCTCTCAGTTTGGAGATATCTTCGGTGGTCATTACGGTGGCGGCGGATTCGGTGGCGGCGGCGGATTTGGCGGACAAAGACGCCAGTCTAAGCCAAAGGTTAATAAAGGCGCTGATTTACGTATCACGGTAAAAGTAACTTTACAGGATATAGCTCACGGTGTAGAGAAAAAGATAAAAGTAAAAAAACTTGTTTCGTGTGCAAGTTGTAAAGGTACAGGCGCGGAAAACGGATCAAGCTATCATACTTGCTCAAACTGTGGAGGTTCGGGTACTGTAAACCGAGTGAAGAATACAATGTTTGGCGCTATGCAGGAGCAGGCAGCCTGTCCTAACTGTAATGGTAAAGGAAAGGTTGTAGATAAAAAATGTCCTCACTGTACAGATGGTGTAAAGAAAGAAGAGGAAGTAATCTCTTTTACAATACCAGCCGGTGTTTATGACGGAATGCAGCTGTCTGTATCTGGTAAAGGTAATGCTGCCAGATTTGGAGGTGTTCCCGGTGATTTGATAATTGTTATTGATGAAATACCTGATAAAGAACTTTACAGAGACGAGAACGATATCGTATATAATCTTATGCTTTCATTCCCTACTGCCGCTTTAGGTGGTTCGGTAGAGATTCCGACAATAGAAGGAAAGGCTAGGATTAATATTGCGCCTGGTACTCAACCAGGAAAAGTATTGAGACTTCGTGGTAAAGGATTGCCGGATATGAACTCTCGAGGTACAGGCGACCTTTTGGTAAACGTGACTGTCTATGTACCGGAAGATTTAGATAGCGATGACAGAAAATCTATAGAAAGACTTAGAGATTCTAAAAACTTTACAGCAACAGAGTCGGCTAAAGAGAAAATATTCAGCAAGATCAAACATATGTTTGAATAACTGAAATAATATAATGATAATATGTGGAATGGAGATATTGATTTCCATTCCACATTTTTCAGTTATATAGATTTGCAAGAATATCAATTTATTAACTGCCTAATGTTTACAAGACTTATAATCTGCAATAGTAGATTAATAATTATTGGTGCGACGGGTAAAATAAATTATATTTGCATCCGAAAAAAGAAGAGTATAAACGAACGCCAGACGTTTAATTAAAATATGGAAAAAAGAGACTATTACGAGGTATTGGATATATCAAAGAATGCCACTGTTGATGAGATAAAAAAAGCTTACAGAAAGAAAGCCGTACAATATCATCCTGACAGAAATCCTGATAATAAGGAGGCTGAGGAGATGTTTAAAGAGGTAGCTGAAGCTTATGAAATATTGAGCGATGATAATAAAAGAGCAAGATATGACCGTTACGGACATCAGATGGGCAATATGGGCTCAGGTGGTGGCTTTGGAGGTTTTGACTTTGGCGGAGGAGTAGATCCGTTTGATTTGTTCAGCCAGTTCTTTGGTGGAGGCGGTTCAAGACAAGGTGGTGGTCGACGTCAGGGTAGAGGTTCTGATCTTAGAGTAAAAGTTACTCTTTCTCTTAAAGATATTGCCGAAGGCGTAGAAAAACAAATTAAAGTTAAGAAGTATGTGACATGTTCTGTTTGTTCCGGTTCGGGAGCAAAAGATGGATCAGCGTTTAATACGTGTTCTAAATGTCGTGGCACAGGTCATATAACGCAAGTTGTAAACACGATCCTTGGTCAGATGCGATCTGAAGCAGTTTGTCCTGATTGTCAGGGTGAAGGTAAACAGATAAAAGAGAAATGTGCTCATTGTAATGGTGAGGGCGTTGAGATGGGTGAAGAGATAATATCTGTTAAGATACCTGCCGGAGTAGCTGACGGAATGCAGCTTTCTATGAGAGGAAAAGGCAACGCTGCAAGAAGGGGTGGTGTGTCAGGAGATTTGCTTATCCTAATTAATGAGGAGGAACATCCGGAGTTGATCAGAGAGGAAAATAATCTGATATTTAATCTTCTGCTTGATTTCCCGACTGCTGTGCTTGGTGGCGAAATTGAAGTGCCTCTTATTGAAGGAACGATGAAGGTGAAAATCCCTGCGGGCACGCAGCCTAATACACTGCAAAGATTTCCTGGAAAAGGTCTTCCTACTGTAAACAGATACGGAAGAGGTGAGCTTATAGTTAATATCAATATATATGTGCCGGAAGTATTGAATACTGAGGAAAAACGTATTATGGAGAAACTTAAAGAGCATGATAATTTCAGAACAAGCGGTTCGATATTAGATAAATTTAAGCGTAAGATGAAGACTATGTTTAGTTGATAAACATACCCAAATAAGAAATAAAAAGCTGTCAGACTTTATTAGTTAATAAACTATTAGTCTGACAGCTTTAATTTTATAATATTACAATTCTTACCTCTTATAGGTCATAAACCAAACCTTCATTTGCCTTTATTGTATTCTGAAAAGTTTCAAGCGCCTCATTGAGAAGTAGATTGTCATCTTCATAACGTGCTGAAAAATGACCAATCATAAGTTTCTTTACCTGAGCTTTTAGCGCAATGGTTGCCGCTTGTCCTGCAGTTGTATGCATAGTCTCCTTAGCTCTTTTAGCTGCATCTTTGGCAAATGTCGCTTCATGATATAACAGATCAACACCTTTAATGTATGGTATTATTTTTTCACTATATGCCGTGTCCGAGCAATACGCATAACTGCGTGCCGGTGTAGAAGGAGTAGTGAGAGTTTTATTTTCTATAACTTTACCATCCGGATTGATCCAATCATTACCCTCTTTTATAGATTTGAGGTCTCTGATAGGTATATTCCAGAATTTTATCATATCATTTTTCAGATGAGCCTCACGAGGTTTCTCCTGAAAAAGGAAGCCATAAGATGGTATCCCGTGTTTTAGCGGAATGGTTGATACTTTTAGTGCTTTGTCCTCATATATAACCTCTCCGTTTCCATGCTTGATAGGTACAAATACTACTTTATACGGTAGTTCATGACAAAAATAATCGAGTAATGGAGTAAATACTTTTTCTGCATCAGGATGTGCGTGAATAAAAAGATCGCCTTTACGGCCAAGCATAGCTAAAGTTGATATCATGCCAATCAGACCAAAACAGTGATCACCGTGAAGGTGAGAAATAAATACACGGTTTAATCTTGAGAATTTAAGTTTCATATTTCTTAACTGCAGTTGTACACCTTCACCGCAGTCTATCATAAATAACTT
This sequence comes from uncultured Bacteroidales bacterium, assembly GCA_947074165.1. Lineage (GTDB taxonomy): Bacteria > Bacteroidota > Bacteroidia > Bacteroidales > JAUNSR01 > JAUNSR01. Next base: position 114 of record CAMTOT010000158.1, on the reverse strand, counting down.
CTCTCTGAAGTTTATAACCTGTGTTGAAGGCAGGTGTCTCGTCGTAGGAAGAGCAGAGCCGCATCCAGATCGGAAGAGCACACGTCTGAACTCCAGTCACCGCTCATTATCTCG
>CAMTOT010000157.1 GCA_947074165.1 uncultured Bacteroidales bacterium | reverse complement strand
AAAAAAAAAGGATTGTCATCACGACAACCCAGTCTTTATTAACCTTAAATCTAATACCATGAAAAACACACTACAAATGTAACGGGTTTATTTGAATTATGCAAACAGTTGAACGTATTAATATTATTTTTTAACACTAATTTATTTTGTATTTCAATTTTATTTATCTAATAAGCAGATTATAACACTTTTACAAGTAAATCTTAAATTATTTATACAATACGATGATATCTCATTGATAGGAATAGAAAATATAAAAGTGTACTTGTTACATTTATTACACTATAATATGCGATAAAACACAATAAAAAGAGAATAACAACATAATATAAGTGTTACTTTTACACTCGAAAACAAATTTAAACTGAATTAAGCAATCTGAGTCGACAAGAGCCCAGATTATACGACACGAAAGAAAAACAAAACGAAAACAAAAACACATTTCATCACATAAATAAGAATATTATTAACTTTAAAACTAACTTATATGCAGTTTTTAGACTGGCTTGTAATAGCCGTATTCTTTATCGCCCTGATTGGTATAATCGTTTGGGTAGTAAGACAAAAACAAAATGATGCAGCCGACTACTTTCTTGGTGGTAAAGACGCTACATGGCTTGCAATCGGAGCTTCAATTTTTGCTTCTAATATCGGATCAGAACACTTAATCGGACTAGCCGGAGCCGGAGCTTCAAGCGGTATGGCAATGGCACACTGGGAAATACAGGGTTGGATGATCCTGATTCTTGGTTGGGTATTCGTACCATTCTACACACGAAGCATGGTTTACACTATGCCGGAGTTTCTTGAAAGACGTTATAACCCGCAGAGTCGTACTATTCTTTCATTAATCTCATTAATTAGTTATGTACTTACAAAAGTAGCGGTTACTGTATATGCCGGTGGACTTGTGTTCCAACAGGTATTCGGTATAAAAGAGCTATGGGGCATTGACTTCTTCTGGATCGCAGCTATAGGACTTGTTGTACTTACCGCAATTTATACAATATTCGGAGGTATGCGTTCGGTGCTATATACATCAGTACTTCAAACGCCTATTCTTCTTTTAGGCTCACTTATTATTCTTGTATTAGGATTTAAAGAACTTGGCGGATGGGATGTGCTTATGGAGACATGTAGCAACGTGAAAGTAAACGACCACGGCGATTCTATGACAAACCTGATCAGAAACAACGGAGATGAGAATTTCCCTTGGATTGGCGCTCTTGTAGGTTCTTCAATTATCGGTTTCTGGTACTGGTGTACAGACCAGTTTATTGTACAGCGCGTATTGTCGGGTAAAGATGAGAAAGAAGCCCGCCGCGGTACAATTTTCGGAGCTTACCTAAAACTACTTCCTGTATTTTTGTTCCTTATCCCGGGTATGATTGCATTTGCGCTTCACCATAAATATGTTACAGCCGGAGAGTCAGGATTCCTTCCTCTTCTTGCTAACGGTTATCCAAATGCAGACGCGGCATTTCCTACACTTGTAGCAAAACTTCTTCCTGCCGGCGTAAAAGGTCTTGTAGTTTGTGGTATCCTTGCCGCTTTGATGAGTTCTCTTGCTTCATTGTTCAACTCGTCAGCTATGCTTTTCACTATTGACTTCTATCAGAAGTTCCGTCCTAACACTCCTCAAAAACACCTTGTTCGTATCGGACAGGCTGCTACTATAGTTATCGTTATCCTTGGTATATTATGGATACCTATTATGCGTAGTGTCGGAGACGTGCTTTACACATATTTGCAGGACGTACAGTCTGTACTTGCGCCAGGTATCGCGGCGGCGTTCCTTCTTGGTATCTGCTGGAAACGCACATCAGCCATGGGTGGTATGTGGGGACTTATCTCAGGTATGATTGTGGGTCTTACACGACTTGGTGCGAAAGTATATTATAGTAATGTTACTGACGCGGCTGACTCTGTGTTTAAATATTTATTTTATGATCTTAACTGGCTGTTCTTCTGCGGATGGATGTTCCTTTTCTGTATCGCGGTAGTAGTGATAGTATCTCTATCAACAAAAGCGCCAAGCGCAGAAAAAATCCAGGGACTTGTATTTGGCACATCTACTCCGGAGCAGGAACTTGCCACTCGCCAGAGCTGGGATAAATGGGACGTAATTCACTCTGTGATTATAGTTGGATTTACGGCTATGTTCTACTGGTATTTCTGGTAAAATCAAATTATGTAAATGGAAAATTATTATATAAAACATCCAAAGTTTTATGTAGCTGTTGACTGTATCATCTTCGGCTTTGACCATGATGAGTTAAATCTGCTTCTTCTGAAAAGGGATTTTGAACCCGCCAAAGGCCAATGGTCGCTAATGGGTGGATTTCTGCAAAGTGATGAAAGCGTAGATGATGCGGCCAAAAGAGTTCTTGCCGAGCTGACCGGGCTTACCAATGTATATATGGAGCAGGTCGGCACATTCGGTACTATCAACAGAGATCCGGGAGAGCGGGTAATTTCTCAGGCTTATTACGCACTGCTTAATATCCGTGACTTAGACAATCAGCTTCTTGAGAGTCATAGCGCTTTTTGGGTTAATATCAATAAGCTTCCCGATCTGATCTTTGACCATAAAGATATGGTAGAAAAGGCACGCAATCTGATGCGTACTAAAGCATCGACCGAGCCGATAGGTTTCAATATGCTGCCCAAACTCTTCACTCTTTCGCAGTTGCAGAGTCTGTATGAAGCTATATATGGCGAAAATATAGACAAACGTAATTTCCGTAAGCGAATTGGCGAAATGAGCTACATAGTAAAAACAGACAAAATAGATAAATCAGGCTCTAAACGTGGAGCTTTCCTTTATAAGTTTAATAATAACGCTTATATGAAGGATACTAAATTTAAATTATAAACTGATTTAAATCATGCTCGAAGAATTAAAAGAAAAAGTATTCCGTGCAAATCTTGACCTGGTGAAACACGGACTTGTGATATTCACATGGGGAAATGTTTCTGCCATTGACAGAGAATCGGGTCTTGTCGTAATTAAACCGTCAGGAGTTAGCTATGACAATATGAAGGCGGATGATATGGTGGTAGTTGATCTTGATGGTAATATTGTAGAGGGCAATCTTAAGCCATCAAGTGATACACCTACACATCTTGCTTTATATAAAGCATTTAAAGAGATAGGCGGCATAGTGCACACTCACTCTACTTACGCTACCGCATGGTCGCAGGCGGGCATTGACCTGCCAAATATAGGAACTACGCATTCTGATTATTTTCACAATGCGATACCGTGTACTGATGATATGACTCAGGCGGAAGTAGAAGGTGATTACGAATACGAGACTGGCAATGTAATAATAAAAAGATTTGAAGGTCTCAATCCGGTACACACTCCGGGGGTTCTCGTAAAAAATCACGGTCCTTTCTCTTGGGGTAAAGATGCAAATGATGCAGTTCACAATGCTGTGGTTATGGAGCAGGTTGCAAAGATGGCGTCTATTGCTTATTCTGTGAATCCGAATCTATCAATGAATAATCATCTGGTAGAGAAGCATTTCAACAGAAAGCATGGTCCGAACGCTTATTACGGACAAACTAAATAATTATTAATCGTTTAAAAACACAATACAAAATGGAAAAATATTTTGATCAATACGAAGTATGGTTCGTAACAGGAGCACAGCTTCTTTATGGTGGTGACGCGGTAGTATCTGTTGACGCTCACTCAAATGAAATGGTTAAGGGTCTTAACGAGTCAGGTAAACTGCCTGTTAAGGTTGTATATAAAGGCACAGTAAACTCTTCAAAAGAGGTTACAGAAGCTTTCAAAGCTGCAAATAATGACAGCAAATGTATCGGTGTTATCACTTGGATGCACACTTTCTCACCTGCTAAAATGTGGATCAGAGGACTTCAGGAACTTAGAAAACCTCTTCTTCACTTCCATACTCAGTTCAACAAAGAGATTCCTTGGGCTGAAATAGATATGGACTTTATGAACCTTAACCAGAGTGCTCACGGAGACAGAGAGTTTGGTCATATCGTGACAAGAATGCGCAAAAACCGTAAAGTTGTTGTTGGTCACTGGCAGGACGCTCAAGCTCAGGCTAAAATCGCTGTATGGATGCGTGTTTGCGCGGGATGGGCTGACGCTCAGGATATGAGAATTATCCGTTTCGGTGACCAGATGAATAATGTAGCAGTAACTGACGGTGATAAAGTAGAAGCTGAAATGCGTCTTGGATACCACGTTGATTACTACCCTATCGCTGATCTTGTAGCATTCCAGGATAAAGTAACTGATGCGGAGATCGCAGATATGATCAAAGTATACGAATCTGAATACGACTTTGCAGATAACTGTAAAGAGGGAGGCGCAGACCGCAAACAGGTGGTTGAAGCTGCTCGTATTGAGATTGCATTGAGAAGATTCCTTGAATCAAAAGGAGCTAAAGCGTTTACTACAAACTTCGATGATCTGGAAGGTATCGATCAGCTTCCGGGGCTTGCTTCTCAGCGTCTTATGAAAGAGGGATACGGATTTGGAGCAGAAGGTGACTGGAAAACTGCAGCTCTTTACCGCACTATGTGGTTTATGGGTCAGGGCATGCCTAAGGGTTGTTCTTTCCTTGAGGACTATACTCTTCACTTCGACGGCGAAAACAGCGCTATCCTACAGGCTCACATGCTTGAGATATGCCCGCTTATCGCAGAAAACAAACCGAAACTTGAAGTTCACCACCTTGGTATCGGCGGCAAAAACAGACCTGCACGTCTTGTTTTTACATCTAAAGAAGGTGAAGGTGTAGCTGCTACTATAGTAGATATGGGCAACCGCTTCAGACTAATCGTAAATAAAGTAGATTGCATTAAGAGCAAAGAGCTTCCTAAACTACCTGTAGCATCTGCACTATGGATCCCTCAGCCAAATCTTGAGATTGGTGCCGCTGCATGGATTCTTGCCGGTGGTACTCACCACACAAGTTTCTCTTACGACCTGACTGCTGAATATCTTGAAGATTACGCAGATATCGCAGGTATTGAGATTGTAATTATTGACAATGACACGACTATCAAAGAGTTCAAAAAAGAACTTCAGATGAACGAGGTATATTACCTTCTTAATAAAGCTCTTTCTTAATAGTTATGGAGAAGAAATATGTAATTGGTTTAGACTATGGCAGCGACTCAGCTCGCGCCATAGTTGTTGATACACAGACAGGCGAGCAAATCGCGTCTTCTGTAAAATATTATCCTCGCTGGCAAAAAGGGATGTACTGCGACCCTAACAACAATCAGTATCGTCAGCACCCTCTTGATTATATCGAGGTACTTGAAGCTTCTGTTAAAGAGGCTCTAAGTAAATCACCTGAGGGTACAGCAGCGAAAGTGGTAGGAATAGCGTTTGACACTACCGGTTCGACACCTGCTTTTACAGATGAGACAGGTACACCACTTGCTCTTCTTGAAGAGTTCGCTGAGAATCCTAATGCTATGTTTATACTTTGGAAAGACCACACTGCCGTACAGGAAGCAGCCGAAATAAATAAAATCAGCAAAGAATGGCCGATTGATTATACTGCTTATGAGGGTGGTATTTACTCATCTGAGTGGTTTTGGGCTAAAGCAATACATGTGCTTCGCGAAGATCAGAAGGTTAAGGACAAAGCACACTCTATCGTTGAGTATTGCGAATGGCTTCCGGCTCTTATTACCGGAGTAAATAAGTCATCTGATATAGTAAGAAGCCGTTGCGCAAACGGTCATAAAGCGATGTGGCATGAGAAATGGGGAGGTCTTCCTCCTGAGGAGTACCTTGTAGCCCTAGACCCTGCTCTTGCAGGTTTCAGAGACAGACTTTTCACAGAGACTCACACTGCTGAGAAACCGGTTGGAAGGCTATCTGAAGAGTGGGCTCAACGCCTTGGTTTATCTACCGATGTGGTGGTAGCCGGAGGTGCTTACGATTGTCATATGGGAGCGGTCGGTGCCGGTGTAACGCCAAACACTCTTGTTCGTATTATTGGTACTTCTACATGCGACGTTATGGTAGCATCTTACGACGAAATTGGCGATAACCTTATAAAAGGGATCTGCGGACAGGTTGACGGATCGGTTATACCGGGCATGGTTGGTCTTGAGGCAGGTCAGTCTGCGTTTGGAGATATTTACGCTTGGTTTAAACGAGTACTTGAATTCCCGTTGAAAAGTATTCTTGCGGAATCTTCTCTTATTGATGAAGAAACAAAAGCAAAACTTATTGCAGAAACTTGTGATAAGATCATCCCTGCTCTTACAAAAGAAGCAGAAAAAGTGCCTGTTAGCGAGAGTACAATCATCGCTACTGACTGGATGAACGGACGTCGTACTCCTGATGCAAATCAGCTTCTTGACGGTACTATCACAGGACTTACACTTGGCAGTACAGCTCCTAAGATTTTCCGCGCGCTTGTCGAAGCATCTGCTTTTGGTTCTAAAGCAATCGTTGAGCGTTTCAGAAGCGAAGGTGTTACTATCGACAACGTAATCGGTATCGGCGGTATCGCGCTTAAGTCTCCTTTTGTTATGCAGACTCTTTCGAATGTGCTTAATATGCCTATTAAGGTTTGTAAAACAGACCAGGCTTGTGCATTAGGCGCTGCGATGTTTGCTGCTACTGCAGCAGGTGTTTACGATAACATTGCCGATGCTCAGAAAGCTATGAGTCCGGGATTTGAGATGGAATACGCGCCTCAGCCGGAAGCTGTAAAAGAGTATGAAAAGATTTATGCCAAATATCTTAAACTTGGTGCTTTTACAGAACAGATCGGAAGAGCACACGTCTGAACTCCAGTCACCGCTCATTATCTCG
>CAMTOT010000156.1 GCA_947074165.1 uncultured Bacteroidales bacterium | reverse complement strand
CTACACCAGGACGTACACTCTTTCCCTACACGACGCTCTTCCGATCTTACTTTTAGCTTATTGACCCATCTGAGCTTCATTAATCATTTGCTCATTAGCTGTGATATAGATATCTACTCTTCTGTTTTGAGCACGTCCGGCAGCTGTGGTGTTTGGTACAATCGGATTATTAGGTCCGTCACCAATAGCTTTGAGTCTTGAAGCTGCTACTCCCTGAGAAATAAGATAATTCATAACAGCATTTGCTCTTTGCTGCGAAAGCTGCATATTTAGTTCAAGTCCGCCTGTATTGTCTGTATTCCCGACTATTGTGGCAAACGTTTTAGGGTTCTGATTTAAATTGTAAGCAATCTTAGATAGTGCGGCATCGGCAGCAGGAGTAAGAACAGATGAGCCTGTCTTAAATAATATTGCGTCGCCAAGCACTACTTTTATAGCATTAAGATTATTGCTGTCTTTTACGGTCTCTACTTTAATGTTGTTGATTTCGTTGGTGTTCTGATCAACCTGAGATTTGACATCAGCAAGTTCTTTTTCAAGTTCACTCTTTTGTTTGTCCATCTGATGACCAACAGCAGCGCCCGCTCCCGCACCGATAGCCGAACCGATGAGCGCTCCGATCCATGTTCCTTTTCCTCCACCGATAAGAGCTCCTATACCTGCGCCTACGGCACCGCCTGCAGTCCCTCCGATAATTGCATTCTGACCAGATTTACTCATTCCCTGAAAAGCTGAACACCCTGTTGAAAGTAGCATTCCCGAACATAAAAATGCTATTAAAATATTTTTTGCGGCTTTCATTTTTACTTCAATTTCTGTATTAATAATAAAGTGTACTATAATCTCTCTATGCTATTATAACATATGTGATTAATTCAATGTTCAAATTCATGCTATTTGTCAATTTGTAATAAAAAGAGAATCATTTATTGGCATTTTGCATATTTATTTCTGATAATGTGATAATTATTTCTTAAACAGGGTGTTTTAGTTACGAAACAATACATTATAGAAGTGAAATGGAACAAATTCTAATTTTCTTGTTTGTATTTTTAAATATTTATTTATTTTTGCCACGTATTCTTACATTTTTTAAATACCAGTAGAGTAAAATATTTAGATTATAATAATATCATAGATTACCGCAATGAGCAAGAATCATAAAATAGGCGAGAGAGTTAAAACATTCCGTGAGTCAAAGAATATTACAACTGCGGAATTGGCAGAAAGATGCGGCCTGAGCGAAGAGCAGGTAGTAAAAGTAGAAGAACACAAAGAGATGCCATCTCTGGCACCGCTTATTCGTATATCAAGAGCTTTGGGCGTGAGATTGGGTACTTTCCTTGACGATGAGGAAGATCTTGGCCCTGTAGTGTGCAGAAAAGAAGATAAAACAGAAGGCATAAGTTTCTCAAATGATAATTCGGCAGCGAGAAAACACATGACATATAATTCGCTTTCGAATAATAAATCGGGTCGTCACATGGAACCGTTTATGATAAATGTGGCTCCTAAATCGGAAGTTGACTTTGTCCTTTCTTCACATGAAGGTGAGGAGTTTATACTTGTGCTTGAGGGATGTATAGAGGTAAATTACGGAGAAGCCGTGTATATCCTTAATGAAGGCGACAGCATCTATTATGATTCAATAGTACCTCACGTGGTGAAATCGTCATATGAGAAGGAATCAAGAATTCTTGCAGTTATATATACACCGCTATAAATATCTCTATTTTCTTAAAACACACAATTATGCAGTTATTTGAAAGAACACTTGGTGACTGGCTGGAGTATTGGGCTGAGGTACAGCCTGACCATGAATTTATTGTTTACTCCGACCGTGATCTGAGATTTACATATAAACAATTTAATGAGCGCGTCAATAATCTTGCCAAAGGATTGATGCATATAGGAGTCAAAGAGGGTACAAAGGTGGGCATATGGGCTACTAATGTACCTGACTGGAATACTTTCCTTTTCGCTACTGCCAAAATCGGAGCGGTACTTGTGACGGTAAATACTAACTACAAGCAGCATGAACTTGAATATCTATGTGATAATGCTGATATACATACGTTATGTATTTCTAACGGCGTATTTGACTCAGATTATGTAGCGATGACTTATGAGATGGCTCCGGAGCTAAAGAATCAGCCTCGTGGTTATCTGGAATGCTCTAAACTACCGTTTCTGAAAAACGCGGTTTATATCGGTCAGGAAAAGAAGCGCGGTATGTATAATACTGCGGAACTTATTCTTCTGGGAAGCACTAAGAGTAATTCTATACTTGTAGATCAGCGTAAGAAGTTTGATTGTCATGATGTATGTAATATGCAGTACACATCGGGTACGACAGGATTTCCTAAAGGAGTAATGCTTACACATCATAATATCACAAACAATGGCTACTCGATAGGGCAATGTATGCACTATACAACAAATGATAAAGTTTGTCTTCCCGTGCCTTTGTTTCACTGTTTCGGTATTGTGCTTGGCATGATGAGTATCGTTACAAACGGATGTACGGCAGTTATGCTTGAGCGTTTTGATCCGCTTGTAGTGCTTGCTTCCATACATAAAGAAAGATGTACTTCCCTATATGGAGTGCCGACAATGTTTATCGCAGAGTTGCAGCATCCGATGTTTAATATGTTTGATATGTCGTCTCTTCGTACCGGTATCATGGCAGGCTCTCTGTGTCCTGTATGGTTGATGGAGGAGGTTTATGAAAAGATGAACATGCGCGAGATAACGAGTGTTTACGGACTTACCGAAACATCTCCGGGTATGACTCAAAGCCATGCTGATGATCCGTTTGAAGTCAAAACGACTACTGTAGGGCGAGATCTTCCGGGTATAGAGGTACGCGTGATAAATCCTGATACACTTGAGGAGTGTGCCGTAGGTGAGCAGGGTGAAATGTGTTGTCGCGGATATAATATTATGAAAGGGTATTATAAAAACGAAAAGGCTACACGTGAGGTTATTGATAAAAACGGTTTCCTTCACTCAGGCGATCTTGGCGTAAAAGATGAGAACGGAAATTATCGTATTACCGGCCGTATTAAGGATATGATCATACGAGGAGGAGAGAATATCTATCCTCGCGAGATAGAGGAGTTTCTTTATAAAATGGACGGAATACTTGACGTACAGGTAGCAGCCGTGCCATCTAAAAAATATGGAGAGGAAGTTGGCGCATTTATTATTCTTAAAGAGGGCGCAAAACTTGAATCAAGTGATATTACAGAGTTTTGTAAAGGTAATATATCAAGACACAAGATTCCTAAATACGTTTTCTTTGTAGATGCATTCCCGTTGACAGGTAGTGGTAAAATACAGAAATTTAAACTTAAAGAGATGAGTTTAAAACTGCTTGAAGAGCAGGGTGTATCTCCACAATAAGACGAAATAAATAATATATAAGATAAAAATGGCTGAATCTGTTTCCGGATTCAGCCATTTTATTTTGTCCCTTCATGAGGGTATAAGTTATTTTCTGTTTTTAAGTGCCATTACCAGAGCTCCAAGTAGCAGCAGACCTATTATGATAAGCGCGATAACAGATATCGTATCAGTCACTTTTATTGACGTAGGTTTGAATGTCATTACTATCTCATGCTTGCCGGCAGGTATCTCAATAGCACGCAAGATGTAATTAGCGCGTATTATCTCTGTTTCTTTACCGTCGATTGTGGCTGTCCATCCCGGATAGTATATCTCAGAGAAGACTGCAAGCCCTTTTGACATATTGTCAGATACATATTTCAACTCGTTAGGCGAATAAGACGTAAGCCTTATATTTGCCTCCGGATTTACCTCAAAAGAGTCATCGGAGATATATTTGTCAAAACGTTTGTCGACAACAGCCGTAGTTTTAAGATCTATCTCACCAACATCCTTGAGTTCGGTACGAGCGTCGTTTACAACATCTATTTTACTAACAAACCATGCATTGCCCATAGCTGCAGGATTAATCATAGCCTGAGGCTGCTCCTGGCTGTTTAATTGAATAATATATTTGCCGTTAAGCATATTTATAATGCGCGGATTGATATTCTTCGACAGGTAGGTGTCTATTATATCCTGATAGCGTTGCAGCTTGGCCGCGTGATAACCACCGATTGATTTGTGGAAGTATGAAGTCACGGCATCATTGAATGTATTTGTGGTAAGATTAAGAACACGGAAGTTAGGGTCTTTATCTTTCAAAATATCAATGTCAGCCTGAGTCGGTTTGAATGGAGTCTCTTTTTTAGTATCAGCTACAAACTTAGAGCTGTTAAGATAGCGTTTATCCACACTCCACATGTCGCCAAGACATATTACAGTGACAATAATGACCATTACCGACGCTGAAATCTTTTTATATGCGCATAAGAACATAGCTCCCAATCCAAGCATGATGATTATAAACGATCGGAAAGCATCAGCGGTAAATATAGCCTTACGTCCCTCTTCTATATTGTCAAAAAGAGCGCGCATATTAGGGTCTTTCGCTGCCATAGGCAGGTATTGCTGAGTCTCCATGTTGCTCATAAAAGAGAAAAACAAGTCGGGTAGAATAGCAAACAAAAGTGATATACCAGCGGTAAGTCCGGCAGCAATGCCAACCTCTTTTATATTTGTTTTAAGAATAGACGGATCTTCGGCAATCTTGCATAAAGCCATAACGGCAAGTACCGGTATTGTGAATTCGGCTACAACAAGAAGTGATGAAACAGCTCTGAACTTATTGTAAAGCGGCATGTAGTCAATGAATATATCGGTAAGGAACATAAAATTATGCCCCCACGCGAGTGCTACAGAGAATATTGTGGATATTACTAATACCCATTTAAACCATCCTTTTATAATAAAAAGACCAAGCACGAACAGAAACATAACCAATGCTCCGGCGTAAACGGGGCCGGATGTAAATGGCTGGTCTCCCCAATATTGATTCATCTGAGAGAAATATTGTCTGAATTCAGGACGTGCCTTTTCAAAAGCTGTCTTATTAGAAGCGAGCTGAGCCGTACCTCCTCCTTTGATATTAGGTATAAGTAGTGAGAATGTCTCGCTTACACCGTAGCTCCATTGAGTAATATAATCTTTCTCAAGTCCGTGAGTTCTTTCACCGGGAGCTGAAGTCTGCGATACCTCGCTACCGCCTCGCATAGTCTCTTTGCTGTATTGATATGTGTGGTAAATGTTTGAGATATTTACACAGATAGCAAGAGCAGCTGCGGCTACAAGTACCGCTGATGATTTGACGAAATCGATAATGCGTTTCTCTTTATACTTTTCGATAAAAACTCCGGCCGCATAAAATATTATAAAAAAGAGCACGAAGTAATAACTCATCTGTATGTGGTTGGACGCAATCTGATATGTCGCGAAGAATGCGGTCAGGGCGCCACCTAAAAGATATTTACCGCGATAGGTAAGTATTATACCCGCTATTGTAGGTGGTATGTAGGCAAGGGTAGTGTATTTCCATATATGTCCGGCCTCAATCAATATGAAAAAATATGATGAGAACGCGAATATGATAGATCCGAGTATTGCTATGTCTTTTCTTACTTTAAGAGATAACATTAGTATGAAAAAACCAAGCATCATCATGTAGACGTAAGATACGGGAGACGGCAGAAACAACGTGTATATCTTCTCTATTGCTTTAAGCGGACCTCTTGTCGCGTATGAAGGAGCTGACTGGTACGTCGGCATTCCCGAGAACAGAGAGTTTGTCCATCTTGTAGTCTCTCCTGTGGCCTCTTTAAATGCTTTTGCTTCCTGTCCGATAGCTATCCCTTGTTGGGTATCTGCCTGAAAAAGAATTTTTCCCTCAAGTATGTCCGGAGAGAAATATAGTATTGATATAACCGCGAATACAAGCAGTGCCGTGATGTAAGGTAAGATTGCTTTGAAGTTTAAATCTTTCATTATCGGAATTAAATTTGTTTAAAAGCAAAGATAAAAATCTATTAGTAATCTGTTAAGCAATTAGATGAAAACTTGAAATGTAAAGATGCGTATAGTTAAAAAAACAGGACGGAAACTGCTGTAGTTTCCGTCCTTCAATAAGTAGTTTGAGGTATATAAAATATTATTTCACAATCTTAGAAATATTTATTTTGCCATTTGACATAGTTTCTTTTCTGATAGTTACTCCGTTTGGTGTAGCTACTTTCTGTCCTGCTATGTTGTAGTATTCTGTTTTGATAACAGATTCTTCAGCTTCGATTCCCGAGATAGAAGATGTAACTTTCTCGCCTGTCTCGATTCTGAATATTCCGATACCTCCGGTAATAGCGAATGTTACTTCGCTGCCGGTAATTGTAGCTGTGGCAAATGCTTTTACATTATCAGTCATTGGCGCTTCTTCTGAATCCCATGTAGCACCTGTTATGCTTGAGAATCCTCTTGACTCCGTACCGTTAGATGCAAAAACGATGCCTATTTTTTCACCCGGAACACAATTAGCAACTGTGAAAGTTACATCCTTTGTATTAAACTTAACGCCCGGATTTGTACCGGCGAAATCAAGACGCAATTTGTCTTTAGGTGTCTTAGCTGTCAAATCAATATTAATGCCTTTAAGCTCTGCGATCTCAACACCGTTTGCAATAAGATTGATTGGTGTCGCATTCAAGTTTGAAGCTCTGTAATCAATAGTTTCAGTGCTTAGATCTTCATTGGTAATAGAGGCAGTTTTAATCTCCCATGTTGCAGCATCTGCTTTTAAGTTAGCAACAGTTTCGGCAGACCATTTTGTAAGATCCCATACTTCAGCGTTAGCAGTTAAGGTAAGAAGAGAAGCAACAGAAAAAAGTAGTAGTTTTTTCATACGATTAAATTTTAAATGT
>CAMTOT010000155.1 GCA_947074165.1 uncultured Bacteroidales bacterium | reverse complement strand
AGAAAATAAAAGATATATCTGACGATATATCTAAAAAGGAAATTCCGTCATCATCATTTTTTTCAAAATCTCCCTCTAGTCCTTCTTTTTGAATTTAAGAAAAAGAAAAAAAGTTGCGCGAAAAAAAGAAAATAGCAGAAACCATTGGTCATGTTTTGATGTTTATATTTTAATGCAAAGTATCTAAAATGATAATAATATCTTTTCAGCATTCAAAATCTAAGCGATACAAAGAGGTTATACCACTTTTGAGCCAATTTGAGGGGGTTACAATCGCACCAAATGAAATAGTAGTACAATTTACCTACACAGATATTTTTGAGCGATGGGAGGCCTTTAATTTAATTTTTTGGATAACCGTTGATTGGAAGGGTACTTGGTTGATGTGGGATAAGTATAAATTTTATTCACATCGGGATAAGGTGCAGGTTTTTTATGGAATCCAACTATGTCATAAAAAATTTATGTGGCATGTTCGCGATCTGATGAAGTATCTTCCGGTCATGGCTTATATGGATGAGACTGGTATGGATACTAAGATACTTGGTTTAAATGCCGATTTTTTAATCGACAAATACAATTACATCAGACAATACATATCAGAGGAGGAAATCGTAAAATATATAAGTCGCAACAAAAGAGATAGCATATAGTTTGCACAAAATATATAACAACCTGATTATAAGAATCGAATTACTGCGGCCCAGGCAGCTGTAATGTGATAAATATAATTTTTTAAAATATTGGTTGTATTGGTATTGCCCTCGAGGCCTTGAGAAAGGGTTTGAGGGCCTTTTTTTTATTATTGGCAGCCATTATATTGGTATACTTATATAACTGAGCGATTTTTAGAATAGTAGTTATAAATAATCAATCCCAAATCAGAAATTATATCATAATTTGTTTGCTCTGATTCGTGAGAGTCAGTTATAAATATAGCATAGGCTACCTTTTTACCGGATGGAAGCACCATAATGCCAGCGTCATTGACTGCGGAATACACTCCCTGTGAGTTTTTCCCGGAAGAACCCGTTTTATGAGCTACAACAGTGCCCGACGGTAATTTATTCTTAATTGAGCCTGTTTCGGTAGATGCCATAACATCCCATAAAAAATTATAGCTTACCTCTCTCAATATTCTTCTTTCGACAAATATAGACAGCAGACTTATCATTCCCCACGGTGTAGCGTCATTTTGAAACTGAAGGTCGGGATTGCCATGAAGTTCGTCTTCTGTATTTTTTACATTTACCTGCCATACACGGCATTGCTTTAGAAACTTATCAATCTCTTCTGCGCCTCCTGCCATATCAAATAATATGTCGGATGTATTATTGTCACTCTTAGCTATCGTGTATTTTATAATCTCAGCGATTGGTAGTTTTATTCCATCAGGATATTGATCCCTGAGAGGACTCCATGTATTAGTGTGAAGTTGAGATTTGGTTATCTCTACCGAATCAGTTAATTTATATTTGCCTGAGTCTATAAGATGCATCACCGCAAGCGAAATGGGGTATTTATATACGCTTTGCATTGGGAACCGATCGTCGAAGTTTATGCCTGATATTATACCTGTCTCCATGTCTTTAACCGCGAATCCAAGTTTTAGTTTTTTGTCTTTTATTAGTTCTGATACTATAGGATTTATACCCTGTGCGGAAAGTATTAAGGGAAAGAATAAGCTTATTATAAATGTGAATAAATAATTTTTCATAATTGTATTTTTTATAAAGGTATTAAAAAATAATAGCCGACCGGTTAAGGTCGGCTATTATCAGCTATAATAATATAGTTTTAATTTTTTAAAGTTATAAGAGTAATTTCCGGAGTAGCTCCAAGTCGGAAAGGCATTGTACCTCCAAGTCCTACATTGACATATAAAGCTCTGTCGCCCTCTTTATAATATCCTCCAAACTCCGGATACGCTATTTTGGAAGGAGAGAAACCAAATAGTTTAAATTGCATAGCATGTGTGTGACCGGAAAGAGTAAGATTTACTTTTGACTCAGGTAACACCTCTGCGCGCCAATGGCTCGGGTCATGAGAAAGAAGTATATTAAACTTATCGTCGGTACCGTTTACTGCTTTTTTAAGGTCGCCTCGTCTTACTACACGGTGTACGCCGCAACTTTGATTTTCAACGCCTACTATAGATATTGCATCGTCACCAATCTTAATCTCCTTTGATTCATTCATAAGAAGATTCCAGTTTAGTTTGTTTTTTTGCACATCTACCAGTTGAGCGATAGACTCTTTACGGTGTTTCTCACTCGGAAATTTCATATATGGTGAGTAATCATGATTGCCCATAACAGAATATACTCCGTATTTAGCTTTAATCTTGCGTAATGACTCTATATGAGGGAATACTTCATGATGATAGAATGAAACAAGATCGCCAGTGAAACACACCACATCCGCCTCGAGTGAGTTTATTTTATTAATAACCTTATCAAGTTCTTTTTCATTGCCGTCCCATCCGTCCATATGAAGGTCGGAAATATGGACAATCCTGAAGTTGTCGAATGCTTCGGGCAATTGCGCGGATTCATATTTCACTTCTTTTATTTCATAATTGAAGCGTCCGATGAAATGTCCGTAAAGTATGATCACTGTCCATATTGCCAGCAATACTGCGCTCGCTATAAGAAACGGTTTATAAACTAAACCGAAATCAGCGAATTTAGATACGGCTAATGTCAGTAAATAGAAGATCTGTGGAATTGAGATTAATAGAAGACCAACAGAAAGATAGGTCCCGATAAGATATTTCATAGTTACAATTTTCTTTTACAACCCTTTACTATCCTTTCTTTTAGCAAGAAAGCTTTATACCTCTTAATTAATTAATATTTACAAAGATAATTACAAAAAGGGGGAAATGTGTAGAAAATAACAACAATTAAACCTAATTGGTTATTATACACATTGCCCCTGTATATAAGTGCTTTATGCACTTTGTATATAAATGAATTTGAAAAAATATTTATTTCTTAAGAAGATATTTAATTACGACAAAACCACCTAAAATCTGAACAAGCATGCCTGGTATACCTATGCGGAAATCTTGTATTGCTATCATAAAATCGCTTGTTAGTGCCCATTCGCCGAGAGTGCCCGCGATTTGATATGAAAGTACTACGATAGTAACAGTCTCTATGGATACTTTTTTGAAATAGGAAGCGGCAAATCCAGCGCTCACGGCAAGAAGTGTGGATTTTATTAATATAGCCGGAAGGACAGTCATAGACGGCATTGAGAAAAATAATGAGTTAAGTACAGGCGATAAAAATGCGGTAAGCAGTCCTACTTTCCATCCGTATTTATAAGATCCGACAAGAGTGAAGAAATAGATAGGCAACCAAATCATACCTCCTCGTGGTATTGTGTGAAGAAGCTGAGGCAGCAGCATGTTGCCTATAATAAATAAAGCAGCGAATAAATAAGTGCGGGCTTCGCTATATCCCAATGAATAAAGTTTAGTACCAGCTGTTTGTTGCATAATATCTGAATTTAAATGTTAATATTGAATCCTCCGCTTACCGTAGCCATGGGCATAGGGTATCCGGCATTTATTTCATATCTCTGTCTGAGTAAATTGTCTCCTTTGATAAAGATATTCATAAAAGAGTTTATTTGATATGATGTGCGTGCGTTTACTAATGTAAAATTCTCTTTTTTCTCATTTTCATATGAAACAGATGTATATAATCCCTCGATGTGCTGAACTCCGGCAGTTATACAGAAGCGATTTGTAGGGTAATATCCGGCTTCGAAATACATTTTATGTTCCGGAGCCGCTACGACCGGATTTTTCATATTAAGCCAACTGTAATTGGCCAATAACCGCCATTTATCAGATGGACGATAACTAAAGTCTATCTCAGCGCCATAGTTTTCTACCTCACCGGTGTTTATTAGCTGTTTCCCATTGGTGCGAACTGTCTGTATCAGGTTGTCTCCATTTATGTAATAAATGTTTAAGCCGTATCTGAATGAATTGTTTAAAAGCGATTGAGAGTATGATAGCTCATAATTCCATAACTTTTCAGGCAATAGATCGGGGTTTTGAGGAGGAAACATATACATCTCGCGTATTGTAGGGTTGCGGAAACCTTTGCTCGCTATAGCTTTTAGAGCAGAGTTATTGTTCAGTCGTGTCGATAATCCGAACTGAGGAATATATTCTGTACCTGTTACCGAGTGGTTGTCAACTCTTATGCCAGCGTTAAGCGTGAAGATATTAAACAGAGTCTGACGTATATCGAGATATCCGGCTATGTTGTTTATAGTCTTGTCTATTATTGGCGTTTTGGTATTGTCGGATACGCTTTTATTCCAGGCTTCGCCTCCGAATCTCTGATAATCCAGACCCAACGTGAGCCGGTTGCCATTAAATAGAGATGTACTCTGATACCATGTTACTCCGTACATCTTATCTTTAGAGTTAAATCTATAGTCGAGAGGCTTATTGCCTTCAGTGTATCCATCATTAATATAATGTTCGCCTCCGTTGTAAAACAATTTTAGAGCTCCTGAAGTATGTTTATAATTATTTTCGATAGAAAAAGATGCCATCGTTCTTAATATCTCAGAATCGTTATCAATAATAGGAGAGGTGACCAATCCCGGATTTGACGCGTTAAACCATGTCGCGTTATAATCGACAAAGGTTTTCCAACGGTTATTTATATTGTAGCATACACGGGCATAACCACCGTATTGTTCGAAACCCATATTTTCACGATGGTTATCGCTTCTGTTGTAAAACCCTGTGAGTACTGAACTAAACTTTCCTTTATTTACTGAATTTGAAAACTCTGATGTAAGAGTGTTATATGAGCCGTAAGCCGCTTTAAGACTTGTTTTTACGCCTTCTTTTATATCTTTTCGAGTGACAATATTAATAACTCCTCCCATAGCGTTGGATCCGTATAGTACGGATGCAGGACCTCTTACTACTTCTACTTCTTCTGCCATAGATGATTGATATGAATCGGCAAGCGGATGCCCCATAAGACCCATATATTGAGGATGTCCGTCAATGAGAACCAGTATGCCGGATGTCGGCGAGCCGCCTATGCCACGCATAGTCATTCCGCCCGAACTCCCCGTTGATACCCCGTAGCCTAGCATAGCGCGTGAAGTGGAGAAAAATCCTGGTACATACTCGTTGAGAGAGGGTAGTACCGACGATTCTAATCTATTGTTAAGTTTGCTCCGATCTATAACAGATACGGTAACAGGCAGCTCCATAGAATTTGCTTGATTTCGGGTGCCTGTAATCACGATATCGTTGAAGTGTATTGTTTTAATTTTCTTGTCTGAATGTTCCTCTTTTATATCCTCTTGTGTATTGTGCTGGTTTTCCGATGCTTTTGACTGAAGCGGATTGCTCCATAGAGCGGACAATAATACGGCTACTATCGTAGTTTTTGATTTTATACCGGCAATGAACTTGCGAATGACGGGTAATGATTCGGTCGGTGTAGCATGATCTATGCAAAGTGTCTCAAGAGGACAAAATCCGGTTTTATCTCTGTTTATGATATTAGGAACGAGGTTAATGTAATCTACAGGTATGCCGGCATTATTGAAAACATCCAAAGCCGGTTGGCTTATTACGTTTGTAAAAACTTTAGCTACGCCACCGATTGTCATCAACGAAGCAGCGGCCTTACCTATTACTTTATCAGCTACTAAAGCACCATGGAGGAAATTAGGCTCATTTTCAATCAGGTCATACAGATCGGCAACTCCCCGCTGACGGAAAGTGCGTGTCTGGCCATCATTCATGATTACGCACGAATATCCTCCAAGGTTTAGCAGTTTTATTATGTTATCCATTTTTACTTTTTATTATGCAGAAAAGAGTTTCTTTAGTCGCAAATTTAAAACGTAAAAATAAATATATTTTACACAAATTACTTATATGCTTATACTTATTACTTCTTTTGTAGAAAATCATTAAGCAAAACCGGTAGCTCCAGTTCGCAGCACTCCATGCCGCCGATAAGCTCCTGTCCTTTTTCTGTTATTATAAAATACATCTGACGTTTGTCTTTAGCTCCAATTTCACGGATGATAAGACCTTTTTCTTCTATAGATTTTATCACTTTAGATGTATTGGAAGGAGTTAGTCCAAGCATCTCACCTATCTCTCCTGAAGAAAGTTTTTCACTTTTTGAGATTGAACAAAGAGCCATCCCTTCGTTAAGCGAAATGCCGAATTTTTTTTCGATATGTGCTTCTACCATATTTACGGCTCTTTGCAGATCTCTTATTTTACATAGTTTTTCCATGTTTGCCTGTTTTTATTTGGCACAAATTTAAATAAACAGATTCACATTAGCTTCATCCGCCCTTTGCATATATGTGGCTACACCACCTATGGTCACGTTGTCAAGGAGTTCTGCTTTATCAACACCCATTACGTCCATTGACATTTGGCATGCGATAAATTCTACTCCTGCATCGATAGCCATCTGACGAAGATTCTCAAGTGATTCGATATTTTTATTGTTCATTATATGACGCATCATTTTGTCGCCGGCACCAAACATGCTCATTTTTGATAATGATAGTTTGCCCGAGTGAGACGGCAGCATAAAGCCGAACATTTTGCCAAATATATCTTTGGACACTTTCGGTTTGGAAACTTTCTTTATGACATTGAGTCCCCAGAAAGTGAAGAATATAGTTACTTTAGCACCTGTAGCCGCAGCTCCGTTTGCAAGCACGAAAGTGGCAAGAGCTTTGTCTAGGTCGTCGCTAAACATAATGAAGGTTTTACCGTTAGATCGGAAGAGCACACGTCTGAACTCCAGTCACCGCTCATCATCTCGTCTGCCG
>CAMTOT010000154.1 GCA_947074165.1 uncultured Bacteroidales bacterium | reverse complement strand
GGAATACACCTAGTGACACACGTACGTGATCGAAGTATCATATGTGTTCTCATAGGCACTGAATCTGTTTTTTTTAATGATACCGCGACCACCGAGATCTACACCAGGCCGTCCACTCTTCCCTACACGACGCTCTTCCGATCTTCTCTTCTTCCCACCGCCATCATGATATAATAAATAAGAGTGGCAAGTGAACTAAGTGCAGCTACTACATACGTGTATGCAGCCCATTTAAGAGCATCAAATGCCTTATCATGCGTGCGTACGTCTGTTATACCTGCGCTGCTTAACCAACGCATAGCTCTGTGTGAGGCGTCAATCTCAACCGGTAATGTAACAAAACTGAATATAGTTGTGATACCGAAAAGACCTATTGCCAGCCAAAGCAATGCCGGGAAGCTGTTGAAGAATATAATTCCCGCTAATAGAACCCATTGTACCCACTGAGAAGCGAAACTTACCGCTGGCACAAGGCTCGAGCGTAGCGTCAGCATAGAGTATGCCGTAGAATGCTGCACCGCGTGCCCGCATTCATGTGCCGCTACAGCAGCCGCAGCTACAGAGTTGCTGTAAAACACACCGTTGCTAAGAGCTACGGTCTTTGTTGCCGGGTTATAATGATCTGTAAGAGTTCCCTCGTGAGGTACTACCTGCACGTCATATATGCCATTATCATTAAGCATCTTACGGGCAATATCTGCTCCGGTCATATTCCCTGTCAGGGCAACCTGTGAATATTTTTTAAATTTGCTTTGCAGAGTCTGCTGCACCAGAAAACTTATTGCCGCTATCGCAATAAACAAAATCATTCCCATCTTCTTAATTTTTTCCTTTTAAACTAACTAAATACACAATTGTATTTTGTATTCATTTTTTAATTTAAACCTTAACCGGTTTCACAAATATAATACAATTCCCATGCCAAAAAACTTAATAACAATTATTTACTTGTAATTGATGTGTAGTTTAGACGTTTAGGACAAGGAATGAGAATATAGTGCTTCTTCACATATAGCAGCCTTACTAAGTAAATAATAAAGAAAAAGAGCAATAATAGATTATTATTGCTCTTTTTCTTTATTATTTACTTAATGCAATCAAGGCATAGTAAACTCATTAGGCAGTTTATATATAATTTCATCAACCACGCCGGCTCCGAACGGATCATTTCCGGAAAAGTTGACAAGGTTTACTATACAGCTTACCACTAAATATTTTTCACCGTCACTATCTACAATTGACGCTTCCGGATCTTTAAATATAAAGTTACCATAACTGCTGTTATATGACATGCCGGTATCCGGAGTATACCACTCTATTTCACCGTTATCATTAATTGCAAACAACATATGAGTACCAGATACATAGCAATTAGGCAATGAATAATAGTTACCTTCCTCAGCTTTATATAAGTCCTGCTTCCATGAATCTTCCCAAATAAAAGCAGATTCAAATAATCCTGTTCCTATTTTTTTATAAGTGAGTTCACGAGATACTGTAATAGTTGTAGATGTTATCGCGTTTGTTGCAAGCTGACCTTCATTTTCTTCTGAAATTGAAATCGTCAACTTAACCGGAGCCGGAGATACTTCATCAAAATTAAATGATATCCCTACCATAGCCTGGTTTGATCCGTGTACAAATGTCACTGAGCTGTTCTCTAACGAGTAGACATCTTCTCCACCTGAAAGCTCAAACTTAACTGTAGTTCCTCCATTTGTATTTCCTCTGAAAACCGGCACATAGATAGTACCATTATCACTTGCTGTAATGCCCGGCATATTATATGTTTCTGCCATAAAAGTTACCAAAGCAGAATCAGTAAAGTCGTATATGCAATCATCATTTGTGTCACAAGATGCAAATAGCATAATAACACTCATAATCAGGCTGAATAATATATTTTTTTTCATAAGAATGCTAGTTTTAATGATTATGGATTTTGGTCAGCTGATGTCATTGATGTATTTCCATCCAATTCTTTTTGAGGAATACGATATATGAAACGAGTATGAGCTACCGGATACTCTTTTAGAGAAACATGGTTAGACTCTGAATATTTGCGATTCAGTCCTAATCCTAGTCGCTGCAAATCATGCATACGAGATACCTCACCCCAAAGCTCTATACGACGCTGGAATAATATTTCATCCATTAGCGTACGTATGACTGTACTTGTTTCAGGCGTGATTGTATTTTGGTCTACGAATTTTGATAATCTTTCTTCATATTCTGAATCGCGTTGCTCAGCTATCCATGACATATAACTTCGTGCTTGCTCATATTGTTCCAAATGACACGCTGCCTCAGCTGCTGCAAGATACATCTCTTCGATACGCATGAAAACATAGTCTCCGGTACCTTGCACAGGGTCTTTGCTGATTAGCTTAGTCTGTATATATGCCTGAGATGTGGATGGTTTGTCAGGATCCGGTATAGTATTAGGAGCTGTCCACCATGCTATACGAGAGTCAGTATCCGGAATCTGATCATAAAGCCATTTAGATATAATAAAGCGTGTACCTTTACTATAGGTTGTATTAGCATCTGCGTCGATATGGTAATATATACCATAAGATCCTAAAGACTGGTCAGGCTGAATAGCAACACCCCACATCACATTTGCTTTAGCGACATCATTTACATTACGAACCTGTGTGAAATCTACGAATTTAGCTGAGGTATTTTCTATTGCAGCTTTTGCAGCTTGCAAAGCACCTTCATAATCCTGTTGCATTAAGCAAGCTCTTGCTTTAAAACCGTATGCTACACTCAAATCAATGTGTGAGATATGTTGACGAGATGAAGTAGTCGCTGACAAGTGAGATATCGCTTTGCTTAAATCATTATTTATCTGCGTATAAACATCGGCAACTTTACCTCTCGGTTTACCCTCTGTTTTGATTGTAGTTGGTTCGGTGTAGATCGGGACACCTGCATATGTAGGATCATTCTGACAAAAATTTTGTACTAACCAAGAATAAGCAAGTGCACGTATTGCGTATGCTTGACCTAATACATAAGATGCCATATCACCTGTCCCCCATGTTTCCTCATTTGCTATCACATTGTTAGAGTTAGATATCAACTGATAGAAAAAGTTCCATGTCTGATATTGACGGCCGGCAGATGATGTAAAATCACCATCTATTCCGTATGCATAATCATAGTAAAACCAACCAGACCCGGCTGATGTTTGTATCATATCCTCGCCCATCAAATTTGAAGCGAGAGTATATGCCGGAAGCCCTCCATTTTCTGCCTTCCAATCCGTACCCCAATCAGAAATATATAGGGCTCTGTAAATACCATTAATTGCAGTTAATGCATTTTCCGGGGTTGAAAATATTTGTTCTGCTCCTACAGATGCAGATGGTTCTGTATCCAAATGATCAGAGCAGGCAGTAGTTAAAGCTGAAACTACGAATAATATATAAATGCTTATTTTTCTCATAAGAATAATCTCCTAATTATTAAAATGTTACATCAACACCAAAAGATATTGTTCTTTCAGGAGTATAAGTATATCCTGTTGTCCCTGTAAAGTTGTATTGAGGATCAAGTCCCGTACGCGCAGAAAGCAGTAGCAGGTTATCCGCTGTGAATGAAAATCTTACAGCTTTCAGATCAATTGCTTTTGTCAGTTTTGAAGGCAAAGTATATCCAAATGTGATATTCTTGATTGCGAAATATGACGCAGACACAAGATCCTGATCAGTTATAGCGTGGCTAAATGCTCCGCGAGCGTCAAGACGCGGGATATTTGTTATATCTCCCGGTTTTTTCCATGCCTTATCTCTGTCTACATGTCCGGATGACCCCATATAGCTAATGTAAAGGAGACCATTATAAACAGAATCGTATATCTTACCACCTATTGAATAAGTAGTCATAACGTTAAGATCAAATCCTTTATAGCGGAAGCTGTTTGACCATGAACCATATACCTTTGGTATACGACTTCCCTGAACCTCTCTGTAATTCTGGGCTTCAGCATAATCATTTGTCACGCCATATGTTCTTTTACCATTTTCATCCTCTGTCCATGTTACGTAAAGCTGATCTCCGTTTGCCGGATCAACCCCTGCAGATTTTGCAACATAAAAAGAATTTATAGCATCTCCTTCTTGTACGATAGTATATGAACCGATTATTGGACGGCCGCTTTCTGTCAGTTTTAATACTTTATTACTAACTGTAGATGCCATTAATCCCATATTCCAGTTGAAATCATTGTATTTGATTATATCTCCTGATAATGAAATATCAAATCCGGAATTACGCATACTACCTACATTCTTATAATAACTGCTAAAACCGCTTGATACAGCCATAGGATAGCTCATCAACATATCTGTTGTTTTTCTCTGAAACCATTCTATCGATAGTGAAGCTCTATTGAAAAAACTCGCTTCAATACCAATATTAAAGTTTGCATTCTTTTCCCATGTTATATCACTTACTTCAAGTGAAGAAGCTAAAGCTCCACCCAAAGCACCATTAGGATAACCCAAATCATAGAACTGCTGCCATGCATAATAGTTTGAATAGCCATCGCTGTCTAAGATATTGTCATTTCCCTGGATACCGTAACTTGCTTTTAATGTCAAGTTTGTCAACCAGCTACTCTGATCTACCATAAATTCTTCTTCTGATAAACGCCAGCTACCACCTACAGACCAAAAGTTACCCCATCTATTGTCTCTGTAAAAACGAGAAGAACCATCACGACGGAAAGATCCTGACAAATAGTATTTATTATTATATCCATAATTCAAACGAGACAGATATGAGTCAATTCTGTAATCTTGTTCGTAGCCACCCATACCATCTATAGTTACAAAACCATCAAGAGAAATAAGCCCCGGCATAGCCTGACCTGTCTTAGTGCCACGCAAATAGCTGTAGTTATAGTCATAATATTCATGACCAACCATAGCGTCTATTGAGTGTTTTCCAAATTCACGATTGTAAGTAAGAAGCTGATTGAATGTATAGCTAAATGTACGTGCCTTTCTTTCATTTAGAAACCCATTTGAAGAAGCGCCATCACCATGATCAGGGTTATAATAGGTCTTCATATTTGCGCCTATATAATCAAAACCGAAATTAGCTTTCAAAGCAAGACCTTTTAATGCTCCGCTCTTTAAGTTTCCTAATTCAACGTAAGTACGACCACTTACGTTATCATTATTATTCTGAACTTTATTTTCATTAAGATTAGCAACAGGATTCCATCCGGCATTTGCGCCACTTGGACGATTATCGCCCCAATCATATTGCATATTGCCGTTTTCATCTAATAGATTATTTCCGTCTGAATCTTTTAGATAAAATGGATAAAAAGGACCCATGTTCTGACATGAATAGAATACATTCGAATAATATGAATTAGATGTAGACTCGACACCCATTGTTGTAGAGTTCATCATGCTTGTTCCTACATTTAAGTTTACACCCATTTTAGCCCAGCTGTTAAGCTCTGAATCGATATTAGTACGAGCAGTATAACGTTCGAAGAATGTTGATTTTACCAAACCTTCCTGATTTAGATAGCCGGCAGAAAACATATATTTTGTTTTCTCATTTCCTCCGGTCATCGATACGACGTATTCCTGACGCAAAGGATTGTCAGCCATAGCTTCGTCAAGCCAGTCTTCATTCCATTTTAAACCGACTCCTGATTTAATACGATCTGTAGAGTAATCAATCAAATCCTCAACAGGTACTGAAAATGGATTATATTCCTGATTTACTCCGAAAAGTTTCTCAGCTCCGTTCAACATATCGTTAATTGCCAACTTTCCTGCCTCTGAAACACTTGAACCTGAGCTCAAAAATGAGTTTTTATAAGTCATGTAGGTATTTTCCATCCAACCGTATGCGTCAAGCAATTCATATCTTGGCACGGCACGTGAAGCAACACCCCAGTTTGCTTTTAGGTTTACTGATTGTTTTCCGTTATTGTTACCTTTTTTGGTAGTTATCATGATCACACCATTAGCAGCACGTGATCCGTAAAGAGCCCCGGCAGAAGCGTCTTTTATAATTGTCATTGATTCGATATCATTCGGATTAATTGCATTTATATTACCATCATAAGGTACGCCGTCTACTACATAAAGAGGTGTATTTGCTGCATTAAGGGAGCCAAAACCACGGATACGCACACTTGAACCGGCACCCGGCTGACCTGAACCTGATGTAACCTGTACACCCGGAGCTGCACCATCAAGAGCTTTGGTAACATTTGAAATATTGCGGGCTGCAATTTTCTCACCTTTAACAGTTTGAGCAGATCCTGTGAATGAAACTTTTTTTGCCGTACCATAGGCCACGACCATAACTTCATCAAGATCTTGTGTAGAAGAATGTAAGACTATTTTCATTTGAGGTTTTATTGCCTGAGTAGCATCCTCCATCCCTACAAAACTTATTGTCAGGGTTTTTGCAATTTTATTATCGACATTTAATCTGAAATGTCCGTCGATATCCGTAATGGTACCATTAGTAGTACCTGTCACCAAAACAGAGGCTCCGATTATCGGTAGTCCGTCCTCTGACGAAATCACTGTACCCATTACCACTGTAGTCTGGGCTGTGATTAGTCCTATGCCTATAACCAGGCATAATAAAACTGAGATGATTTTTCTCATAATCAGCAACATTTAATTAATAATACAATATATCTGTTTTCTCTATCTATATGCTTCTCTCGTATTTCATGGTGCGATAAATAATATATTTCTAACTACTCGTCACGAGCATATCTTTCAACATTAGCAGTCTTATATCTTTATCACTTTGTAGCATTTTGATGTAAATATACGCTTTTTTGTAACATTAAGATCGGAAGAGCTTCG